>CAYZOE010000115.1:0-13206 GCA_964479805.1 uncultured Pseudoalteromonas sp.
CCAAGACCCGGCAAGATATAGCCTTGCTCATTGAGCTTTTCATCAACACTGGCTGAAATCAATGGGGTCAGAGTCGTTGATTTTTGGCTGTGATCCCTTTTACAAGAAACTACAGCTTCAGGTTTTGCAGCTTAGGGTTGCACGATGCAAGACCTGACCAAGTTGTTTTTTCAGGCTTCCTGACTTTCATCCTCCGGACCTGCTCCGCAGTTCAAAAATGTTCCATATATTTTTGTGGTCACTCATCACCACCATAGCGCCCCTCTATTCCGCTTAATCTTCAAATAATACAATTGATGAAGCTGCAAAATATACATTGCGAAGTAAGGGGATTTTTGCACAAGATGAAATGATCAACTTTAGCTATTGATGACCCTTTTACTTTTCCACCCTTGTCGAAATCATGGCTTGGCTCTCATTGCCTAAAGGGGTTTAGATATTTGAGATTTATCGGGAACATGAATCACGCCATGCGGGCACATTTCTCATCAATTGCTTATTTTCAGTCTTGATAGAAGAGGGGGGAGAGTTGTTTGTTGGTTTTTTGTTTAGGGTTGCACGATGCAAGACCTGACCCTGTAAATTTTTGTTCTGTAAATTTTGTTTCTGGGGCTCTTTTTCTAGTGAGGTTAACATGGCGATATTTATTAGAGTATTTTTTCATAATAGAATCATGTTAATATTTTTCATCATTTTTGAAAATTTAGGTTGTGAAGTTAATGAAAAAAATAACAATAATATTAACGAGCATAATGGGTATATCAGGGTGTGCAACTGATATACCTTACGTTCCCCCTAAGGAAGGAGAAATAACCACGCTTAAGTTTGTAAACAACTCGGTAAGAGATTTAAAAGTTAAAATTTATAAAGAATCAAAAAATTGTACTGCCCCAAGAGACTTACCAGTTGTGAAGCCCGGTTATTCGGTTGACGTTGCTGTAGCAGTAAATGAAGAGTTAACATTTAATACTTTTCAAAGCCTACAAGGAAAAATTGCAGGGGGTTATTGTAGAAATATTTTCCGGTTTGTACCTGAACAGGGCAAGCAATATGCTATGACTTCTGCTTTTGCAGATTTTGCTAATAATTGTGAATGGAAGTTTGTTGAAATAGAACAAAATGAAGAGAGAGAGCGAGAATTATTGAGCCTAGATATTAAAAAAGGCTGGGGTAAAGATAGTTCATTTTGCGAAGAAAACACTGTAAAAGAAGTTAAGTCGAATATAAGGCCAAATGCTAATGTGGTTACAAATTATACCCACCCTAATTTTGGTGAAGTAACTTCAAACTCTTTAGATTTTATAAAAGACAAAGATGAATGCGAAAATCGGGTATTTTCTAAAGGGGTTATAATTAATAACCTTGAAACAATGAATGCTGATGATATCTCAACTTATCTAGACGACAATCGCAGATTTAGGGTGCAAAGTATAATGCATATGTTGATGTTTGGAGACTCATACAATCATCCGGAAAAGCTCGCACAAAAATATAAAGAAGCAGAACGTGTTGAAAAAGACGTTCGAGAATGTTTGAGTGAACGAAGCTGGAAGTTAAAACCTCAAAATAACTTAAAGGGTGAGGGAGCTGAAAATTAATAAAGCACTTATTTTAAAGTTAACAGACTAATGTACAGTGCCTATGTTTAAACTCAATATTTAAAAGTAGGCACAGACAATAACAAATTTACGATGGCAATGACTGTCCGTTGATAGCTCGAAGCTGATGTTAGAGTATTTAAGTTCACACACCAGCATTCGTTTATAAACCTGAAATTCTGTCTCTTCACAAATATTTCACTAAATTTAATTTAGTCTTGAAAACAAAATTTAGGTGAATGTGCATAGTGAATATTAAAAAGAAGCTTAACTTACGAGTTATGATTAAGCGATTAACGTTTTTAGTTGGTATACCTTTTGTTTTAATATTCTCATTCTTGTTTTATACCGATCTACACCTTTACATGCGGCCTACTCCAAAGAGTTTCGATGAAATGCTCTCACAGTATATGGAGGCTGCAAAATTACCAGGCGCGTCTGTTTTGGCTTTTAAAGAGGGGGAGATTGTTTTTTCTAAGCAATATGGTTACGCAAATTTAGAGTCGCAAATAGCCCCAACACAAGACACTTTATATCAGGTGGCTTCAGTCTCAAAGTTAGTCACCGGTACCGCGGTACTTAAACTGTATGAACAAGGCAAACTAAATCTAGACGATGATGTTAATCAGTACTTGCCCTTTGGTGTTCGCAACCCTCATTTTCCTGACATGTCAATCACCATTCGCATGCTGCTCTCTCATGTCTCAAGTATTTCAGATGGCTCTTTCTTTTTAGGAAGCCCTTATTGGGATCTTTACCAAAATATAGGTAAAGAGAAATTTAAGGCGGAAAAATTAGCACTATTTATTGCAAGTTACTTCACTCCCAGTAGCAAATATTATGATGAGGCGAATAACTTTAATACTTCTAAACCCGGTACCAAACCAGAATATAGCAATGTAGCCTATGGCCTTTTAGGTTATCTAGTAGAAAACATTTCAGGCATGCCGTTTAATGAGTTTTGTAAACAAGAAATTTTTACTCCTTTAGGGATGTCGCACACTCGTTGGCTGAGTGAGAACCTTAAAACAAGTAATGTCGCAATGCCGTATTCTTATAGTTTAATAAGCCGGACCTTTCAGGGCATAGGCACCTATGAACAGCCAACTTTTCCAGATGGCGGGCTTAAAACCAGTAATATAGAGTTTATGCGCTTTCTTCATATATTTTTGAACGATGGAAAAACAATACAAGGAGAGCCATTTTTACAGCCTGAAATAGTAGATGAAATGCTTACTATTCAATACCCTAAGGTCAATAAAATTGCAGGCTTAACTTGGTGGGTTGATGATAACAAATACATTCATGGCGGCTCTGATCCAGGCGTCAAAGCGCTTGTCGCTATATCTAAGCATGAACAATGGGGGGTCATTTTTTTCGCCAATGGTGGAGGGTTTCGGACTGAACTTGGGTTCGAATTATTCAGAGATGATCTATACGACTACTTGAACCGTCATGGTCCGCCAATATCCAAAGAGCATTGAAAGGAAATCGTAAGATTTGACCAAACTTGATTAATCAAATCTGACAGTTTGAATTAGCCCTATGGTGCTTAAATTAGTGCTGAAACTGAAGTATCACCTATTCCAAGTATGAGTCATCTGTAAGGTAAAGCAGTTTCCTTGGTTAATTTCACTTTCTACTGTCAAGGTACCATCATGGGCATGTGCTTTTTCTCACATAGATATAAGGCTTACCTGCAGGCGCGTACAATGACAAAGACATAAGAGTTGCAGTCAGCTTTCAAAAGTAATTGCGCAGATCAAATACTTCAGTCTCGCATGAAGTAACTAAAGGTTTCACTGTTTAGTAAAAAACCGCCTTAAGGCGGCTTTTTACTAATATTTCATTGCTGTAGATAACAATTGAGGTAGATTTCAAAAAAATCTCTATTAAGCGGTCGGTTTAGATTATTGAATACTATTGAGTAATGATGATGTCCATCTCACGGACTTCATCATGACCGTCAATATAGGTCGTCGTGAGTGACAAGGTAATTGGTGTTGGAGAATTTGGGGCAACAAAAGACATGTTTTGTGTATCTTCACCAGTTAATGTGATGTCGTGTTCAGAAGTTACCTGCCATTGGTAATGGCTTATATAGCTTGTTCGGCCAAATAGCCTTGGAGTTACAGTGACTTCTTGGCCTTCTTGAACAGCAAAATCTGCGGGTAAATCTATATACACATAATCATTAAAGTCATCTTCGTAATTACCACTGGTAGATGCGCCCCTTTCATCTGTTACGGTTACTTCAAATGCTAATTCATACACTTCTTCAGAGACAGAAACAGGGTAATTGAAACTCAATATTGGGGCACTTGTATTGATGAGTGTTATCTTGTCGGTTTCTGTCAGTAGTCGCCACTGATACGTTAATGCATCACGTTCAGCATCAAACACTGATGGGGTTAATGTAACTAGCATTGATTCGTTAACTGGTTCTCCCCAGGTATATTCAGTCGCCATAGACCAACCGCTAATCTCTGGGGCTGAGTTTGGTGTTTTTTGATCACCACATGCTGAAAGAAGAGATAAAAGTGAAAGTGCGAGAAAAGGTTTCTTAAAACTCATGTAAATTTTTTAAATGACTCCATTATTTGGGAGCGAGATTATATGTTTCGATAAGTCATGCATCAATAACAAAACGTTTTCTTGAGTGAATCAATGGGAGCAGAGTCGTTGATTTTTGATTCTGGCTCCCTTTATTTATGATTAGCTATACTGAGATAACGATAAACTAATGGACTGGTTAAGTTATGACACGCCTTCCTCGATTAAATCTTCCTAATATGCTTCAACATATTGTTCAGCTTTTTCAGTGCAGAAATAATCGGTAAGTGACTTTTGATGTAGTGGATGACTATGTTATTTATTCAGAAAAGCCAAAGTGCTACGCCATAGAATATGAGGTTAAAGTTCATGCATATGTTCTGATGACGAATCATGTTCATTTATTAGCTATACCAACTTCATCAGATGGTGTAAGTAAGCTTATGCAGTCGCTTGGGTGGTATTACTTAAGGTATTTTAACCAAGCTCATAAACGCACAAGTACGCTCTGGGAGGAGTGCTTCAAATCCACATTGGTTGATAGTGGTAACTACTTTTTAATTGTGAGTCGTTACATTGAGCTGAATCCAGTTAGAGCAGGTAAAGTTGCACACTCAGTCAGCTAAGTATATTTGGTCTAGTTATCAGCATAATGAGGCGGGAAAGTGATTTAGTTATAACTGAACATGATTTATATACTCGGCTTGGCTCGCATCCTTGCGAGCGCAATACTCATCAATTGCTTATTTTCAGGCGTTATAGAAGGGGGAGAGGAGTTGTCCGTGGGTTTTTCGTTTAAGGTTACACTATGCAGTACCTGACCTTGTGAATTTTTCGTAAAAACTTAAAGTTATTGATTGAGGTCGGAATATATCGACCTTTTTATTTAGAAATGGTGATTTTCCCAACGACTTAACTGGAATTTTGTTCGGACTAAATCATTCTCAATGAGTGTAAATTAATTTGATTACTAAGGCGTTATAAAGAGATTTTAAGAATACAAGTTAACCGGGTGATTTATGGGACAGTACTAAACCCTCCATATATTAATGCAGGCTACAGAGAGTTTAGTTTATATTAGAACGGTAATTTAACCTTGTTTACCGATAAGAAACTTTGCAATCTCTTCAGCATGCATACGTGCGATATCTTGCATATCACCAATAGCCATAACATTAAAGCTTGAAACTTTCGACTTACCTATCACTTTACCATTTTCATCTGTTACAGTGACTTCTGAGTCAACGCCGTCTTTTCCAGCTAGTATGCCGAACATTGCCCTTGTAAAACCTGACCTCATTCGATAATCAACAATATCGACGGTAATTGAGCTGCCATCATTTTCACTGTAAAAACCTTTGTTTTTTAGTTCCATTTTTAAATATGATTTGACCGCTTCAGAAAAGTGCTCGGGCGCATCTGGGGCTTTGTTTTTTAACTCTATATTTGCATATTTCATCTGTGCTTGGTTACGAGATTCAATAGCCTGAGAAATCTTAGTTGAGCTTGAACAAGCACTTAGTAATAGACTAAAAAATAGAATTCCTAGTGTTTTTTTCATTTTATATTCCTAATACATTAATTATTATATTTTCTTAAAGTTATAAAATGCTCTTTATTATTGTGAGCTAGGCATAACAAAAGGCTAATAATGATGCCATTGAGTAAAAATTAAGTAAATAGTATTTAAGTACAGCGTGAGAAATCAATGGAGGAGTTACACAGCCGTTGTTTTTCACGTTGTGTGTGTTGTACCGATTTTCTCAATGAAATGCCGAGCTTCACTTCTCCAGATAATAATTAGAAAATACATTGTTTTAAGTCTGCCGAAAATGCCCTTAAGCCACGTAATGATGGACTACATAAGAAGGACTTTAGGTGCAATTTTGCAGCACTCGAAAAATTACCTAAAGCTCTTTGGTATTCAGCATTGGCAACGTATTTTCTTGCTTGTGCGCAGAGTATCGCTGAACGATCAATTTTTTTTACTTTTGGCTCATATCTTTGGTAAATAGTATTGAGTGATACAAGGCGTGGTTGTTGTTTGCAACTCTCAGAGTTCGTCCGCATTAGGTACTGCATGTTTACTTCAGGACAAAAACCAACTTTCCCTTTAGATGCTAGCTTTAACCATAAATCCCAATCTTCAGCTGATGGTAGCTCTTCGTCAAATCCATTTGCATTTTGCAAAGCAATTTTAGTTGCGATTACCGTACTGGTGCCGATTACATTCTCCGCGAAAATAACGGCTAAGCCATTTTTTAGAGCTGAGAAACCCACTTGGTTTTGACTGATTTTTTTGAACTTTGGCCAAAACTCAAAACAGGTGCCTAAATCTTCATTTTTTTCATTTATGTGTAAGTAGTTAGTGAAGCTCAATTGTATCTCGGGGTTTGCTTGATGAAAGCTGATTTGCTCTTTGAGTTTGTTTTCTGTCCATATATCATCTGCATCTAAGTAGGCGATATATTTACCTTTGGCGCTCTGTAAAGCTAGGTTACGTGCTTTGGCGGGCCCAACCCCAGTTAGTTTAAGTGGGATGAGCTGTGGTACTTCTAAGGCCAGTTCCGTAAGCCACTGCCAAGTCCCATCTGTTGAATTATCATCACACACGATAATTTCAAAGTTAAAGTCTACTGCTTTTTGACTAAGCACACTTTCTATTGCATGGGGTAAATACGCCAAGCAGTTATATGCAGGGATAATAACCGACACTAAAATGTCGTTTGTACCTACTGATGAGATCTTATTCATTTTTCCCTCCGAGGTGGCATAACAAATGCTGATTGTTATCAGTAATAAGGCAGAATTCATACCAGGAGTATTAAATGAAAAAAATAGCGTATGTCATTCCTTGTTACCCTGTGCTATCAGAGACTTTTGTATCAACAGAAATCGGCGCAATGCGAGAGCTAGGGCACAAAATTGTGCCAATTGCACTGAGTAAACCCAGTGGTGAAATTCAGCAAAAAGACAAAACAGAGGCTGCTGATACCTATTATTTTGAAGATTTGGGCCAACTTGATGCTTTGAAAGGCATATTACGGGTTTGCAAATTACAAAAAGCGTTGCAATTTGCATTTCAACAGCAAGGCATGTCGACAAAGTCGTTACTTTATATGGCAGCGAAATTAGCCAGTGTTGTTGCTAAAGAAAAGTGCACCCATATTCATGCACACTTCGCCCAAGCGACAACGGCTGTGGCTATCGTAGTGGGTCGGCTACTTGATATTAGTGTGTCGTTTGTCAGTCATGGCTATGACATTTATGCAGCGCCTGCGGACATTGCACTTAAGCTGAAAGCAACAGATTTCGCCGTAGCAGTTTGTGAAGATATGGTGTCTGATTATCAAGCATATTATCCTGAGGTGAATACTGAACTGATTTATTGTGGGATTGATCCAGATCGTTTTAAACCGCTGGCGTTAGAGCAAGAACGTAATGGTAAGTTGCTATTTATTGGACGATTATGTGAAACGAAAGGGGTTTTTGATCTTGTCAAAGCGATGGCAATGGTGCCGGAACCTATTAGACCAACTTTAGATATTATTGGTGACGGTGTGTTGCGAGATAAACTAATCACCGAAATCAATGAAATGAAGTTAGCACCGTGGATAAACTTATTGGGAATTCGAGATTCTGGCTGGATTGCAGAACATGGCCCACATTACTTAGCCTTAATCGGTCCATTCAAGCAAGCTGAAAATGGCGATAGAGATACAGGACCTGTGGTCGTTAAAGAAGCGATGGCCATGGGGCTGCCCGTGATAACTACCCACTTTATGGGCTGTAAAGAAATAGTTTGCGAGCAAACGGGTATTAAAGTCGGATCAGGTGATTATGTGGCATTAGCAAAAGCAATAGAATCATTTATGAAACTAGACAATTGCAGCTTTATAAAAATGGCGTTACTAGCAAGAGTTCGTGTAACGCGACTTTTTACGGCTAAAAAGCAAGCAGAAACCTTATCACTGAAGGTGGAGTCTATCTAATGAAAGAGAATAGGTTGTCCATTGATCCGATTAATTATCTTGGAAATCAACATAGCTTTAGATTGCGTATTTTGTTATGAGTGTGTTTTTAATACAGATAAATATAAGGGTCCCCAGTGAGCGATCCGACTTATGGTTTTACACATTCTCTTTGTGCTGAACAAGGTTTATTGTATAGGCCTATCTTTGAAAGGAGTCACATAGCGGAGTTAGATAATGAAAGTTTTCGAACGCTCAAAGAAATGGTTTCAGCGGAAGACAATATCAGAAATGGTATGGTAGATGAGATAGATTTGTTTTGAGCATAAAAACTAGACGATTTGCTAAAATTAAACACATTCGTTTTCTAAGGTAACTAAGCAATTCTTGCCGTATACAGATCTGAAGCAGTGGGCCGCGTTCCATCAAAGTACGTATTCTTACCAGGTGGAAGAGCAGTAAAAGGTAAACTTAAGCCAGGCACGCCAGTTGAAGTGCGAACGAGCTATGGCATGGTAGAAGGTTCGATAATAAAGCAAGGTCTCAAGAACATGGATGTAGATACCAACCATAAACTTGCTGGAAAAACAATAGCTTACTCGATAAAAATTCTTGATGTACGAGATGCTACATCAAGCGAGCTGTCAGCGGCTGATAGCTGTAATACTGGATGCGGTTGTTGTTAAGACAATCTAAGAGTAGATGATCTATTGATGTCTTGTACAAGTTAGAAAATCATGTTCTTCCTAAAGAAGCTTCAGTATGAGGCTTTGCATTTTTCACCGTTTTGAGCTGATTTGTTTAAAAGCAATGCTGATTTGAACAGATCAAAATTATTGCGATCTTGTTTTTGTACCATGAACAAGATCGTTAATTTAAAAATGTTTGTTTAAGAATCGACGATGTAACCTGCGCCTGAGTTGTGCAACATAGGTCCTTAACCAACAGTTCTAATTCTTATAATTCAAGCCTCATCTTTCGGCTTTTTTAAGCTCCATTATGGTTTCGTCTATTCGGGTAGTCTCATATTGATTTGTAAGATCAGAAATAATGTCTAGTGTGATTTTTTTGAAAATAGCCCATTAACTAAATCTAGTTTTTCACAGTAGTTCTGATTCTCGGACTTGCTGATCTTATTATCCAATGCTTAATCATATCGCGAATAAAATACTTCAAAATTAACCGACTTTTACCAATCTGTATAAATATGTGATCTAATGTATGTATACATATTTAAGGATTTAGACACGTCGAATCATCTTTTGAGCTTGTCTCGCCAGGAGACTAATGTCAGAAAACGCATTCGATTACTTGTCATATCGCTATTTTTGGTTGGTGAGAATCGAACAAATATTGCCAAACGTTTGAGCACTGCTCGAAGTAGTGTCAACAAGTGGGTATCAAACTACTTAAAATATGGATTAGCTGGGCTTGAAAATAAGCCGATAACGGGACGTCCTTCTAAGTTAACACCCGAGCAGCTCTGAATGCTCGCTGCCTATATTAAAAACTTATCAGCCAACAACAAAGGTGGATGATTAACCTGTAAGGATATTACAAATTATATAGATGCCCAATTTTCTGTTCGTTACCATGTGGTTCTTTTATACAAACTTCACAAGCAGTTTGACTTTAGTTGAATCAAAAGTCGTTCGAGAAATCCAAAACAATCAAAAGCGGCACAGGAGGCTTTTAAAAAACTTCCAAATGGAAACGTTCTTTCACTCCCCAGGACACCTTCCTTCAGAAAGCATTGATGTTTGGTTTCAGGATGAAGCTCGCTTTGGGTCAACAAAACCAAACAACTCGCGTATGGGCAGAAAAGGGCTCAAGGCCAAGTGCGCTCAAGCAGCAACAGTTTGAATACGGTTACTTATTCGGTGCAGTTTGCTCTGAAAATGGTAAAACTGAAGCGTTGATCAGCCCAATAGTAAATAAATTATGAGCTTACACTTGGAGCAGATATCTAAAGCGACAGAGCCAACAAGGCATGCTGTTTTTATCATTGATGGAGAAGATTGGCATGTACTTGATATTGCAAAACCATTTGACAACCTTAAATTGATTAAACTGACCTCGCATTCACCCGAACTAAACCCAGTTGAACAAGTATGGAGTTGGCTACGGCAACATCACTTGCCAAACAGAGTATTTGCAGATTATGAAGAAATAGTTGCACTGGTTTCACAAGCTTGGAATCAGTTCGTTTCGGTGCCAGAGCGGGTTAAAAGATGTGTTTCAGAAGTTGTATAAAACTGACTTAATCTTTATGCAGATTGGTATTGCTCGTTTATGAAATATCTTTGTAAGAACAATACAAATTTTTCGAATCAGCGACAACTAAATGCTTGTTTAACCCTGTTTGAATCTTAATATAATTTAGGATGGAACCAATCTCGCCTAAACGAACCTACTTTAAGAGTTATAAAACTCTGTATAAGTAGTTTTTGCGTGTTGCATCGAAGTTTTTTATTTAACGAGTTAGGTTTTTATATACGCTGCTTAGTTGCATTAATCGCAGACAGGTTTGCCTGTATTCGTTGTTCCTGAAGTGCTTAGGGCACTAGCGATTTTTATTTGTAGTGTAACAGTGAAATAGCGGTATTTGAATTTGCACCAAATTGTTAATATCTATCTTAGTTTTTTTGCTTATTTTCAAAACATCTTTTCATTTGATGGTGTTCACCTTGATCGGTCACACAATTAGAGCTGCGTTTTAAACTAAGTCGGATAAATTAAACGATTAAGAAAAACGATAGTATAAATTTAATTATCGCTTTTATTTTCTGAATAAACCCAACTAAAAAACTTTGAGAGTGGGAAGTACAAAAAAAGTAAGATTAGAATCTTTAACAAAAAATTGCTCAAGACAATATTATTTAACAGTCCAAATTTTTGGAGTAGTTGAAAAATCATTTCAGTCAACATTATTAATGAAATGACTGTTACAGTTTTTTTAATATTTAGCATTTTTTATTCGAATTCATTTGAGTTGTACCCTTTTTGGTTTTATTTTATAACTTTAAGGTCTATCTTATAACATAAAGTACTAAAGGAGTAAAATAGAATGAAATTAAAGAAACAACTATTGTATTTGGGCATTTTGTGCCAATCAGTATCATCTTTTGCTAATGAGAATGTCCTGAGTATTGACGCTAAAAATGTCTTTGATGAAAATGGTAGTATCAATATTGTATGCGCACAAATCTGCTCATCTCAAAACCAGATGGAAAAATTACTGAAAGTTTTTAACACTTTTCCAAGTTTGGATCAAAGATTTAATCTTGTATATCAAGGTGCTATTTCGGATTCGTTTACTTTGAGAGATTACATTAACGAGATGCAAATAAGTCAAGGTACTATTTCGGATTTGTTTACTTTGAAAGAGTACACCAATGAGATGCGTATAAGCAGTTCTACCGTAAACTCTTTAATTTTAGGAAATAATGAGGTTACACCAATGGATGGTTCTTTGTGGTGTGACGGGCCGGCAGATGATTGCGAAGAGTGGAGATCAAATCCTGATGTTGCACGAGTCATTCAGCATCTCAGCGAAAACCCTGTAACACTTACTATAGATCAAGAGTATATTGATGGTAATAATAACGCTAGGCGACTAGCGATATCAACGCTTGTCGCTACGCATATTGGTCGTATAGCTTCCTATCTGGGAGCTGTTTTACATGAAGTGATAGGTAGCCTTTCTGGCCTAATTCTTAATGAAATTTTAACGAGCACAAGCTGGTATCATACCGACTTGGAAATTGGGGACCAAATTACTTATGGTTTTTCAAGTAATGGCCCTGTAGCTGTAATTACTAGAAATGGCAGCAGTGGAAATGACGGCGGTGGTAATAACGGTGGTGGTAATGACGGCGGTAGTAATGACGGTGGTAGTAACGACGACGGTCTTGTGCTTGTAAGAAAGTGTATAGTTGGATGTGTTACTATAAATCCATATCAAGTGATAGAGCCAATTAAATACTCAATTTCGACTATGATTTCACATGAAAAATGGGGGGTGTTAGGTAATTGCCCTGGAGGTACTGTTGGTCAATATACATGTTGGTATGAACCACAATAAACGGTCAATAGTATTAAATTTAATTATACTTATGAGTTTCTGGAGTTAATAAAGCTTATTTATATGCTATGTATTTAAAGGGCAAATAAATTAGTTCTTTATAACCAAAAAACTTCAATGGGCAAGATTAGATTATGAAATTTAAATAAGCCTTGCCCATATTCTTTTTACTAAAATGACACCAGTAAAATCGTGATGAAAGAGTACAACTCACACATCGACTTTGCGCAAAAATTCAACGTCAATTGGAATCTACCTTCCCATCGAGTTGGTGTAGTTGATGGTTATTCACTAACCTAATTAGCGCCGACAGGTGGCTAGAGCGACCTTAATGCACAGCCTAGCAGTGCAAGCAATATAGCTCATGAACGCTCTGCGTCTGGTTACGGTGGAGGTTGTTTATTATCTATCAATGACATTGAATTTGCTCTGGAGATCTGTCTAGACCATTATAAAAAACGTGTTAAGACCTATGCTGACAACACAAAGGGGTTACAGGTTCCGCAAATACACTTGATTACTTCAACCGGGGCAGAAATTGTAGAAAACAGCGTATTCACTGTACCAAATGGTCTTATATTTAATGTCGACGGTAAGGGTATGTCCGACATAAACATTAATATCGGCACTGATCATAAGCCGGCAAAATGTTTCAATGATCCGATGTTTAAAAACATTTTTTACACTGCCAATGTGATCAATCTTCACAGTATCGGTGGTGTTTACCCATTAGATTGGAATAAATACTATAAAGATAAAGGTGCGATTGTTGTTTATAAATAGCTTCATTTGCCTGATTCAATGGTTGAATAGTAGACAATAAAAAAATAACTTTTACGTTGGTTAAATACTACTAAGGGCAATTATTACAAACAAACTGGTGCCCAAAAATATAGATTGGTAAGTTTGTAGCATAGTAATATTAAACATACTTAGTTAAGTTCAACTTAATATCTCACTGTAGCGTTATTTCCATTAGTACTTCATTTCTGCGAAACAT
>CAYZOE010000116.1:0-12359 GCA_964479805.1 uncultured Pseudoalteromonas sp.
GAAAGTGTTTACTCGTGCATTTTCAAACCTCAAAAGTCATGTGGCTTACGGCATGCATCATGTCATGCATAGTTATGGGGCAACCAATGAGGCTGAGTTTTTTGCGGTGCTGACCGAGACATTCATAGAAAAACCGTTTGAGCTGAAACAATACGACCCGGAGTTATTCACTTTACTGACGGATTATTACCAGTTTGATCCCCGTAACTGGTACCGTCGATAAACTCTGCAATTGGTGGCTTTTTCTGGCATCTCATTCGAAATTTTGTTGCAATCAGTTGTAATCATTCGTGATGATAACTGAGAGAAAACAAGATGAAAAAACAGTTTTATAGTGCGCTCGCACTTTATGTGTCATTGGCACTCGGCAGTGCACAGGCCGCAGAAAAATCAGAAAAATGGCAAGTAGATGCGCCTCAGGGTGAGTTCTTTGATGCGAAAGTATCGGTAGAGCAAGGTACTTGGATGAATGTTGATGTCAGCCCAGATGGCAAAACCATCGTGTTTGATTTACTCGGCGATATTTACACTATGCCAATGAAAGGTGGAAAATCAACGCAGCTAACCTCAGACATTGGTTGGCAAATGCAGCCACGCTTTAGCCCTGATGGTCAGTATATTGCGTTTACTTCAGACCAAGGCGGTGGTGACAATATTTGGGTGATGAAGACCGACGGATCAGAGCAAACCGCCGTTACCAAAGAAACGTTTCGCTTATTGAACAGTCCGGCATGGAGTCCAGATGGTAACTTTATCGTGGCACGTAAGCACTTTACCGGTTCTCGCTCTTTAGGTGCGGGCGAAGTTTGGATGTACCACAAAAGCGGTGGCAATGGTGTTCAGCTAACGAAGCGTCCAAATGAGCAAAAAGACTTAGGCGAACCTGCGTTCTCGCCAGATGGTCGTTATGTGTACTTCTCACAAGATGCCACACCGGGCAAAACTTTCCACTACTCAAAAGATTCAGTGGCAGGAATTTATAAAATTAAGCGCTTAGACAGAGAAACGGGTGAGATCGAGGTGATCTTATCGGGCATGGGCGGTGCCATTCGTCCAACCCCTTCTCCTGATGGGAAAACATTGGCATATATCAAACGTGACGATTTTCAATCAAGCCTCTATTTATATGACTTAGAGTCAGGTGAGCATACTAAGATTTATGGTGAGCTTGAGCGTGATATGCAGGAGACTTGGGCCATTCACGGTGTGTATCCAACCATAGCTTGGACGCCTGATCAAAAACACTTGGTATTCTGGGCGGGTGGTAAAATTCATAAACTGGCTGTGAAAGACAAGTCAGTTGAAGAGATTGCCTTCAAAGTAGAAACCACCAAAAAGCTGCAAAAGGCATTACGTTTTGCTCAAGACATCGATGAGCCAGAATTCGATGTGAAAATGCTTCGTAACGTACAAGTCTCTCCTGACGGTGAAACGGCTATTTTTGAAGCCATGGGTCATATTTATAAAAGAGATCTCGAGTCGGGCAAAATTAAGCGTTTGACTAAGCAAAAAGAGCATTTTGAATTCTTCCCGCAATTTTCTCGTGATGGTAAAAAGATTGTTTATGTCACTTGGGATGACAAAGAGCAGGGCTCGGTACGTGTTGTATCAGCGCGCTCAGGTCGTGGTAAAGCCGTTACTAAACAGCCGGGTAAATATGTAGAGCCCACATTTAGCCCTGATGGCGATACTGTGGTGTACCGTAAAACTTCAGGCAGTTCAATCTTAACACCTGAGTGGTCGTTAAAGTCAGGTATTTACACAGTTTCAAGTGAAGGCGGTGAATCAGAGCTCATTACAGAGTCAGGTTTCCAACCTCAATTTGCAGACAGAAACGACCGTATCTTTGTAATGGCGGGGTGGCCTGAACCGCAATTGCGCGCGGTAAACCTAGAGACGAAGAAAACACAGGTTTTATACGAATCAAAACATGCGACAGAGTACCGTGTATCTCCGGATGGTAAATATCTCGCATTTGCTGAACGCTTTAAAGTATTTGTCACGCCATTTGTTGAAAGTGGCAAAACCATTAATATCTCTCCAAGCGATAAACAATTCCCTGTTGAGCAGTTATCTGTCAGAGCGGGTGAGGGTATTTCATGGAGTGCTAAAGGCGATAAACTATATTGGAGTCTAGGACCTGAGCTTTATCACGCATCACTTGCAGGCATGTTTGATATCAATAAAGCAGAAGATGCTGACTTTAAAGTGGCCAGTGGCACAAACATTGGTTTTAAACAGAAGATGGCCGAGCCAAAAGGCATGATTGCGTTAACTGGCGCAACGATTGTTACCATGAAAGATGAGCAAGTTATCGAAAATGGTGTGGTGCTGACAGATGGCAAACACATCAAAGCCGTGGGTTCACAAGCTGATGTGCGTATTCCAAAAGGCGCAAAAGTGATTGATGTAACAGGCAAGACTATTTTACCTGGGCTGGTGGATGTTCACGCGCACGGTGCGCAAGGCAGCAACGAGATCATTCCAGAGCAAAACTGGAAGAACTTTGCGGGCTTATCTCTAGGTGTAACAACCATTCACGATCCATCTAACGATACCACAGAGATCTTTGCAGCCAGCGAAATGCAAAAAGCAGGTAAAATTGTTGGCCCACGTATTTTCTCAACCGGCACAATTTTGTACGGTGCGAATATGCCGGGTTATACGTCGCACGTTGACTCATTAGACGATGCCAAGTTCCACTTAGAGCGTTTACAAAAAGTCGGTGCCTTTAGTGTGAAGTCTTATAACCAACCGCGTCGTGAACAGCGTCAGCAAGTGGTTGAAGCGGGTCGTCAGTTAGGCATGATGGTTGTGCCTGAGGGGGGGTCATTGTTACAACACAACCTCACTATGGTCGTTGATGGTCATACAGGCATTGAGCACTCGTTACCTGTCTCGCATATTTATGACGACATTAAGCAGTTATGGTCGCAGACTGATGTAGGATATACACCAACGCTGGGTGTGGCTTATGGCGGTATTTGGGGTGAAAACTACTGGTACGATAAAACAGATGTGTGGGCACACCCAAGATTAAGTAAGTTTGTGCCTAAGAACCAATTACTACCGCGTTCAATGCGTCGTATTAAATCACCAGATCACCACTATAATCACTTCAACAACGCGCGTGTGTCTGCTGAATTACAAGACTTAGGTGCGCTAGTGAATCTAGGTGCACACGGTCAGCGTGAAGGCCTAGCGGCACACTGGGAAATCTGGATGTTTGCACAAGGTGGAATGACGCCACATGAAGCATTGCGTGCAGCTACGATTGATCCGGCTAAGCATATTGGTCTTGATGAACATATAGGTTCAATTGAGACAGGTAAATTAGCAGACTTAATCGTGTTAGATAAAAACCCGTTAGATAACATCAGAGATACGGATAAGATAAGTCATACCATGATCAATGGTCGCTTATTTGATGCGTCAACAATGCAAGAAGTGGGTGCTAAAAAACGCGAGAAGTTATTTTTTGAAGAGTAACTTTTTCACTGGTGAGTGAGGCTTTGGTCTCACTCCAATTTTGTGCCATTTCTTATATAAAGAATTATAATGAGAGTAAGCACAAAACTCAGACATAAAAAAACCGCGATAAACGCGGTTTTTTTATGTCTAACTGTGAGTGGGGGTTAAACCACACCACGTGGAAGGCGACAGTCATGCTCTTTTTCAGCAAGACGGATGATCCAGAACTCTTCTGGTGTATAGCCTTCTTCGTTAGCTTTAACAACAGTAAATGCTGCTTTTTTAGTTTTCGCAGGCGCTGCTGGTTTTTTTGCTTCTTTTTTAGCAGGAGCCGCTTCTTGGCTAGGAGCCGCAGAACCAGAAGTAAGCTCTTCTGTTAGTGCTGCTACATCTGCAAGACGCATGTTTTTGCCACCGTCAATGCTGTACCAGCCAGGTTTAGTTGTGATCTCTGGCTTTTTACCATGGGCAGCTTCATATGCAGCTTCAAAAGCGCTTAATACTTCAGTTTTATCAAGTTTACTCATCGTAGATCCTAGTCGTTAATACGCGGATACGCGGGTTTAATTTAAAGGCACATTTATACCGAAAATTGGGCTAATTTTCAATTTTTTGCGCCATTTCTCTACTTTTAGCCATCTAAAATGCGATAAAGCGCTGTAAAAGTAGGCATTTTAACGTATTTTTAAGCACTGATTCATAAAGCTTCAGGGTTAATGAATCGTCTTAACGCTATCCAAGCGTTACCAATGACTTCATGCCAGTGGCTAGTAACCGCTTTTAATACCGCCGAATTTGGAATAAAAAGCTTATAAGAAGGGGTATTTGTATAAGTATAAAATTGCACCGGAGCTCCTATCACATCAACGCCTTGTGCGTAAAATAAATCACTGGCTCTGGCTATGTGGCTTGCAGAGGTGACCAGTGCAACTTTTCTATCGACTAATTTAGGGGCAAGTAGTTTTGCCTCATCGGCGGTGTCTTTTGCTTTTGGATTGGTAGACACGCGGTGTTTAGCAATACCTAAATTCTTAGCTGTTGCAGCCATTAAATCAGCACCTGTGGTTTTGCCAAAGCCATACCCTGAGACAATCAGTTTAGCTTGTGGGTATGCATTGGCCAGTCGAAGCCCTTCAACTAAACGCGATAACGCGCAGCCACCTAGTTGTCCATTTGCTGGTAAGCGGCTGTTGGCGTAGACGTCACAGCCAAGTACAACAATATAGTCTAGTCTTTTGTGTTTTTTAAGATCGAAAGGCGCTTGTGTCTTTTCGACAGGTTCAATCAATAGGTTTGCGCCGTAAGGCATGCTTATAAACCAGGTGGCAATAACACAAAGCCAAGCAGTCAAGTATGACTTTTTATTTTGTTTAGCGATAAATAATAAACACACTGACAAGACAATTAAAGTGAGAGGCAAGGGCATCAAGAGGCCCCCGATGATCTTTTTGATTTCAAACATAAACTAGCCTAAAGAGAGTTTAGGCTAGTTTAAAATAGAATTACTTAGACAACCAGATGATTTAAGTGGTTATCGTCCGTTACTTTGCTTACACGTATTCAAGAAGTGACGATAGACAGGGTTGTCTTTCATATTTTTCTTCATGGCTAAATACATCGGACGATTTAAGCCCAGAGCGCCCAGTGGAATAGACTTAATCAAGCCTTGGCTTTCATAAGGTGTTACTAACCAGTCAGGTAGAGCAGCAACACCCATTCCAGCGCTGACTAATTGGAAAATAAGTAACCCCTGATCTACGGTTTTTAATGTACCGTCAAAGCGCGCATTTTGAATAAAATGCTTAAAAATATCTTGGCGCTCTCTTGGTATAGGGTAAGAGATAATCGTTTCGTCTTTTAAGTCGAGTGCTGTGACGTAAGCCTTTTTAGCTAATTCATGATCGGGTGAAACAATCAACTTCAACTTAAAGTCGAAAAGATGCGCATACTCTAGTTTGTCTGCTTCACGAATGTCAGAAGTTAACACTAAATCTAAGTCATCGTTTAGTAGCTCGGGAATGGCGTCATAGCTAAATCCGCGTTCATAATCTACGTGGATGTCAGGCCAGAAATTGTTAAATTCTTTTATGGTTGGCAGTAACCAATGAAAACATGCGTGACATTCAACACTCAAGCGCAGTTGAGAAATCGGCTGATTGAGGCTTTCTTTTAGTCGACATTTGGTTGCTTCTACTCTAGGTAACACTTCGTTGGCTAATTCAAGTAATAGCATACCTTGCGGGGTAAAGCGCACTGGTTGAGTTTTTCTTTCGAAAAGCTGACAGTCTAATTTGTTCTCTAAGTCTTTAATTTGATGTGATAAAGCTGATTGAGTTAAAAACAGTTCACGGGCTGTATTGACAAGCGAGCCGGTTTCTTTAAGCGTTGAAATGGTTTTTAAATGTTTAATATCTATCATCTTCAATAAATCTCATTCTTAGAGTGAGCAAAATTCAGAGTTCACCTATTCCTGAATTGCATAACTTAGATTTCCGTGTTTGCTAGTTTATAAAAACAGCATAAAACTCTGTTTAATTAGCAAAATCACTATAACATTATTTTTGACAGCGTTGTCATGTTTTGATCATATTTTTTACAATTTTATTTGATTAATTTTGTTCATGTTAAAACTGAAAAACCATCAATTGTCTTCATCCTATCTCATGCTGGAGGTTTTAGCCATCTAAACATCTGCTTATTTCTTCTTTAGCAGTATAAGGAAGCATGAATATGTAGCTATGGGTTCCAGTAAATGAGAGTGTTAAAAGTATTTACAAGCTATGTAAAGCATTGAATGAATACATAGCCTGTTAAAAAATAATGAGGTCGAAGATAAATCTTGAAGTATTTTTTTCGGTTTAGTTTAGATAGGTAATACCATCTCTGTATGTTTGAGTAGCAGATCCATGGCTTTATCGGCAGGGAGTGGCCTTGATACAATATAGCCTTGACCAAATTGACAGCCTTTACGTTTTAGTAGCGCCCATTGTTTAGGATTCTCAATACCTTCAGCCACTACTGTTAATTTTAAAGAGTGGGCTAAAGATAAAATAGCATCAACCAGTGGGTTCTCTTTTTGTGTCAACTGATCCACAAAGCTTTTATCAATTTTAAGTACATGAATAGGTAACTGATGAAGATAGCCTAGCGCAGAGTAACCCGTACCAAAATCATCGAGGTAAAGTTTTACTCCAAGTGGGTCTAGCCCCTCAATAATCTTCGTTGCCAGACTAAGATTTTCAATCAAACCTGATTCTGTTATCTCGAGACACAATGTCCCATTTGGCAATTGATATTTTGTGTAGATCTCTTTCATAAAGTCTACAAACTCAAGGCTGGCAAAGTGACGAGACGACACATTAACTGTTACTCGAATTGTTGGCATGCCTGAGCGACGCCATTTTTGTAACTGTGCACCCGCAAGCTCTAACAAGTGTAGGTCTAAGTCAATGATCTGGCCTGTTTGCTCTGCAATCGGAATAAAGTCATTAGGCGGTACAAAGCCAGCTTTAGGGTGATGCCACCTTACAAGTGCTTCAAAACTGACAATTTGAGGATCTTGCAACGCAAAAATGGGCTGAAAGAACAGCTCGAACTCATTATTTTTGATGCCATGTTGTAAGTCGTTTTCAATATCAGCTTGTCGCTTTAGTTTACGCCGCACCGCATTATTGAAGTAACATATTTGGCCTCTACCACGAGACTTGGCTTCATACATAGCAGCGTCGGCTTGTTGTAGTAATGAGATTGCATTGTCTTGAGCACTTTCTGTAAATGCTACCCCGATACTACTCGATGCTTGTAAAACATGACCATCAATGTATAAGGGCTTCGCTATCGCATTAGTGATACGTTCAAGCGCCATCTCTACTTGATGTTCGTCCTGAACATTTTCCATGAAGATAGCAAACTCATCGCCGCCAAGTCGCGCAAAGGTGTCGGTTTTACGAATACAGCTTTTAATCATATCGACAATGGCGATAAGAAAATGGTCGCCTACATCGTGGCCGAGTGAGTCATTAATACTTTTAAACCGGTCAAGATCCAAATACAGCAAGCAATGCAGATTTTTTGGTTTGGCACGGTCCAATGCCAAAATGGCATGTTTAACACGCTCAAATAACAAATAACGATTTGCCAATCCGGTTAGCTCATCGTGTAATGCTCTATGTTCAAGCGTTTGACGAGAAATTTGGCGATCTATGGCCATACTCACTTGGCGACTTATATAAGTCAGAATTTCTAAGTCGTGCTCTTCAAAGCTTTTATTTTTTTGATAGCTTTGTAGCACAATAACGCCTTGATATTGCTCGTTTACTGTGAAAGGTACGCCTAACCAAGACTGTGGGGAGCGACCAAGCATTTTGAAATGCCCGTTTTCAATATACTGTTTAAACTGTGCCTGATCACACAGTAGAGCTTTATTACTTTTCAGCAAATAATACGACGCGGAGTCTTTTAATTGGTCTTTTGAGATTTTCGGTGTTGCTAAACACTTTAATTCACTTTCAATAAGGTATTTAATTTCTAAGATATCTGACTTGCGGTCATAAAGCGCAATAAAAAAGTTTTCTGCGGGTAATTGAGTATTAATAATTTTGTATAAATCATCGTAAAATGCATTAAGATCTGCTGACTTATACGCTATGTTGGCAATTTTTAATAAGCATTGTTCAAGTTGCTGTGCTTGGTTTAACTGTTTTACTGTCGAAGTTAAATTATCAAGAGTACGAACTTGATATATTTTTGCGCTTAATAAATGTGCAACGGTAGACAGTATTTGTAAATGTGCATCGGTAAAATAATTGAATTCTGGGTGTTCACAATCAATTACCCCGAGCAGTGTATTTTCATAAACTAAAGGGACACAAATTTCTGAAAGAGCAGGGCGGGAATCTGCAATATACATTGCCTCTTTTCGTACATCTCCGGATACGAAAGGGGCTTGCGTTCGGGCTACATGCCCAGTAATACCTTGTTCAATGGGAATACGAGTCTGAGCAACTTGGTAATCTATACTTTTGTGCGCCACACCCATAGATGCAACTTCTTCTAAGAATTTTGCCTGTTCGTCCGCAAGATAAATAACACAATCCACAAAGCCTAAACGGCTTACGACTTGAGAAGTTACATAATCAAAAAGTTCATCTAGCTGTGTGATTTGTAAAAGCGAAGATGAAAATTGATTTATAATGCTGAGCTGTTCGGTTTTTGATTCTAATTTGTTGTTATTCGAAAGCATGCACAATATTCATTCTGGTCCATGGCTATACGTTAACCTACTTGTCGTTAAAACGACATAATAAAATAGGGTTATTAACGAATTTGATTGTAAATGAGTGTGTAGAAATCAGGGGTATTTCGTCCTAAAAACTTTACTAGATAAGGCTAAATGCCTATGATCGAGCAAACTGAGGAGCGGAAATAAGCAATGACAAGTAAAGCAACTACCTTAACAATTACTAGACCTGATGATTGGCATATTCACCTTCGAGATGGTGTGCAGTTAAAAGATACCGTTCGTGATGTGAGCCGTTATATGGGGCGCGCCATCATTATGCCAAATCTTGTACCACCTGCAACTTGTACAGATACAGCGTTATCTTATCGCGACCGTATTATGGCTGCGGAGCCGCAAGGTAATTTTGAGCCTCTCATGGTTTTATATTTAACAGATAAAACAACCCCTGAAGAAATCAGAAAAGCAAAGGCTACAGGTAAAATCTTTGCTGCAAAACTTTATCCTGCCGGTGCAACAACCAATTCAGATTCAGGTGTAACTGATATTGAAAATGTGTTTCCTGCATTAGAAGCAATGCAAGAAGTTGGTATGTTGCTATTAGTACATGGTGAAGTAACAGATTCTTCAATCGATATCTTTGATAGAGAAAGAGTGTTTTTAGAAACAAAATTATCTAAAGTTGTTGACGCTTTTCCGGGACTAAAAATTGTACTAGAGCACATTACGACAAAAGATGCGGTTGAGTTTGTTGAATCAGCATCTGACAATGTAGCAGCAACCATTACTGCGCACCATTTACTCTATAATCGAAATCATATGTTAGCTGGTGGCATTCGTCCTCATTATTATTGCTTACCAATTCTTAAGCGTAATACGCATCAGCAGGCATTAATCAAAGCGGCAACCAGCGGCAACCCTAAATTTTTCTTAGGCACGGACTCTGCACCACATGCCAAAGATAAGAAAGAAGCGGCATGTGGCTGTGCAGGCGCTTATACGGCTCATGCGGCAATTGAATTATATGCCGAAGCATTCGAAGAAGTAGATGCATTAGACAAGCTAGAAGGATTTGCTAGTCACTTTGGCCCTGATTTTTATGGTTTACCTAGAAACAACGATACCATCACACTTGAAAAATCTCCTTGGCAAGTGCCAGAAAGTTATCCTCTGGGTGATGCTGATGTAGTACCAATCAAAGCAGGCGCGGAAATAGATTGGAAAGTTGTTTAAGTTAATTTAAATATTTTTACGATGGTTTAAAACGCGCATTCAGCGCGTTTTTTTGAATATTATATTTGCAACTTTTTAATATATTTATACTATTAATATAAGTGTGTAACTAATTTAAAATACACCATTAAGCTAAATAGAAATTAAATATTTGAGAGAAGGCAATGAAAGAAATAAAATCATTTATTAAATCTGCAAGTGTGAGTGAATTAGAAAAAGCGCTGGGATTAATAAACGACGCACTTGCCTCACAAAAAGCGCAGGAAGCTGCAAAAGCAGAAGTATTAGCTTTAATAAAAGATAAAGGACTGACTGTTGAGGATTTGCTTGAAAGTGCTTCAACTGATAAACGCAGTAAAGTAGCCATTAAATATCGCATGGAAAAAGACGGTGAGGTATTTGAATGGAGTGGTCGTGGAAAACGCCCTAAAGTATTTGTTGATGTTGACCTGCAACAATACGCAGTAATTTAAGTTCAGTTTTTAGATGAGCAGGCTTATAGCCTGCTCATTCGTTTCAGAGGTTATTTATTTACACGCTTAGACCTTATCAGCAAGAAGCTGTTCAAAATACCATATCGCATTTCAAGAAAACCAACGATCCAGCAGTCATTGTTTTACCAACTGGTGCAGGCAAAAGCCTTGTGATTGCAGAGTTAGCTAGATTGGCTAGAAAAAAAATTCTTGTTTTGGCTCATGTCAAGGAGTTGGTTGAGCAAAACAGTGAGAAATATAAAAGTTTTGGGCTGCAAGCGAGTATTTTTTCTGCAGGCTTAAAACAAAAGTCACTCATTCACCAAGTCACCTTTGCCAGTGTTCAATCGCTTTCAAGAAATACTGAGCAATTAAATGAGGAATACTCCTTAGTTATTATTGATGAATGCCACCGCGTAAATGGGGATGATAAAAGCCAGTATGGCAAAGTCATTTCAGCTTTGAAAAAACATAACGTTAGTTTAAAGGTGCTAGGTTTAACTGCGACACCATATCGTTTAAGCATGGGTTGGATCTATCAACATCACTATCATGGCTTTGCCAGAGGCGACGGCAACTCCCCATTTAAGAAGTGTATTTTCGAGTTGCCTCTAAGGTATATGATAAGCAATAAATACCTTACGCCGCCTAAACAAGTTGATCCTGCAATAAAGCATTATGATTTTTCGAGTCTGACAATTGATAATTTTGGCAGGTTTTCTGAAACAGAAATGAATAGTTTGCTAGATAGCCAAACTCGAGCTACAAAAAGCATCATCGACTATGTGATAGAGCAGAGCATTTCAAGAAAAGGCGTAATGATCTTCGCTGCCACGGTTATGCATGCTAAAGAAATTTTATCTTATTTACCAGAAAGTGAAACCGCTCTGGTGATAGGCGATACCCATCAGGCAGAGCGTGATACGATTATTAAAAGTTTCAAAAGCAAACAGATAAAGTATCTTATAAATGTCTCAGTTCTAACAACTGGATTTGATGCGCCTCATGTAGATTTCATCGCTATTCTAAGACCAACAGAATCAGTCAGCTTGTATCAACAAATAGTAGGTCGAGGTTTAAGACTCGCAGAGGGCAAAAAAGATTGCCTTGTGATGGACTTTGCAGGTAACCAGTTTGATTTGTTTCAACCTGAAGTAGGAGCTAAAAAACCAAGTTCAGATAACGAACCTGTTCAAGTGCATTGCCCTGGTTGTGGCTTTGCCAATATATTCTGGGGCAAAACAGATGAACAAGGCAAAGTCATTGAACATTTTGGTCGACGTTGTCAGGGGTTACTAGATAGTGGCGAAGAAGAGCAACAATGTGACTACCGCTTTAAATTTAAAGAATGTGATGAATGTGGCGCTGAAAATGACATAGCCGCAAGGCAATGTCATCAATGCCATGCCATTATGGCAGATCCTGACGATAAACTGAGAGCGGCATTGAATCTAAAAAATGCCATGGTTTTACGTTGTAGTGGTTTGTCTATTACAACTTTGGCTGATGAAAAGATAAAAGTAACTTACTTCGATGAAGATGGCGCATCTTGTAGTGAAGTATACGATTTCAATAACAGTAAAAGTGTATACATCTTTAATAAGCATTATGCAAAACGTGTGTCAGGTGTACCTACCTCAATTAACTTTAAGCAGGCTTCGGTAGTTCAACAATATGCTTACCAATTTAAAGCGCCTGACTTTGTGATTGCAAACCAACATAAGAAGTATGGGTGGCAAGTAAAAGAAAAGCTATTCGATTATGAAGGCAGCTATCGAGTCGCGGATAAATCATAAACGAGGCATCAGAACATTACAGATTGTATGGCTTTTCAGTCAAAAAAAGATGTAAAAACAGATGTTCTGTTCAAAAGTTGCGCGATCGTTCTGTTTTTTGCATTTTTCTTTAAAAAAGGGGTTGCGCACTTTTAATTTCTCCCTATA
>CAYZOE010000117.1:0-12340 GCA_964479805.1 uncultured Pseudoalteromonas sp.
GTCACTACAAGAAGTACGTGAAATCACAGATGAATGGTTAGATATTTATAATTATAAGCGACCTTATGATTCACTGGGTGATATGACACCAATTGGTTACCTTGAGGCTGCATAAAATTCTACGAAAGAGCTGTACTAAATTGGGGGGAGTTACACTTCTGTACTCATAAAGCCAGGTACTATTTCTTCGTTGGCAAATAAAATAGTAGGGTTCTACTAAGATAGCTCTTAATAATAAAGGGTAGCATCAGCTACCCTCTTGTTAATTATAAATTACTTTTTGACTCTTCTTGCAATTAAAGTTGAACCTAAGAGCAATAGTAGCCACGACATTGAACCTGAATTCTCATCATCTTTGTCATCCGCACCCTGAACATCTTCTACTTTAACTATAACGGAAACTTGCTCTGAACTTTTTCCATTAGAATCATGCGCAACAACCCAAAATGTAACTCTTGGCATATATTCGTAGTCTAACTTTCTAGTAAGCTCTATTTCGCCGTTTTGATTAACTTTAAGAGAGTCAGTGCCAGACACCTCAAAGCGTTCAACAGTAAATGCAGAGTTAAATTCAAGTTGACCTACAATTTCACCTATTTCTGCACTCTCTTTAATAGAAAATTCTTGATTTACCGAGATAACAGGGGGGGTTTGAGTAAGATCTTCTGACGCAATTAGTAAATCAAAATCACCAACACTTTCAACTTCTTGAGAGGTAACTTCTAGTGTGTAGAAGCCTGGCTCCAGATACGTCACCATCAAGCCATTTTCCATAGAACTTGTATCAGAAATTGAATCACCAAACTTTCGAGAACCAGTCATTAAAAAGACATCTGGCATAAATCCTGACGCATTCAATTTTATAGAATAATCTTTGGCTTCATTAACTTCAAAAGTGATATGTTGAGCATTATAGTTTCTGTAATAACTTCCGCCATTATCGTTGTAAGGGTCATAGTTGTACTCCCTTGGCTTATGCGTAGATAAACATTGGCTATCAAGTTCGAAATCATAGACATTTGCTGCATTTAATTGAAGAGAAGTAGTCTTATCAAGCTCGACATATTCATGACAAGATTGGTTAAACTGGCTATCGTAGAATTCTACCGTTGTGTTAACCTGAAGATTGTCAAAATATGAAGGCTCAGATGAAGTGACTTCAACTAGGTAATCCCCAGCAGGTAATGACCGTTTTAAAAGTCTATACTTATTACCATACCCGTAGTCACTCTCCTGAGAATAGTCAATCTTAACGAGCTCATCATTCTTTAATTCAGCAATATACAGGAAAATATCACGATAATATTCATAGCTAGAGCCAGAAAACGAAACTTCTTTTTGTTCTTCAAGAGTGAACTTAAGCTGTTTAGCGAAATAGGTACCAGGTTGTCCCCCACCATTGTAAGGATCATCGTTTAAACCTTTACCTCTAAATAAGCTTTCACAGCGGACGTTTAGATTTTGAGTCTCATAAAAATTATCTTCAATATTCTGTATGCAGCTCTCTTGGGTTGTTGCCTCAAGATAAAAGTTATAAGACCCAATCGCTCGCTCATTGAAACGAGTAACTTCTAAAGTATAATCTCCAACTTCTAAATTCATCCACATTTCACGATCTGTTTCCCAAACATAGTCTTTTTCAACATTTAAATAGATTGGATTTGATAATGTATTTCCTTCATAGAGATTAAATAGAAGTTTGTTATCAGAATAATCACGTGAAATCTTTATATCTTTAGGTTGAGCAAGCGAGATGGTGTAGTAGTTTGCACGCTCAGGATTAACAGTATTATACGGGTCTCCATTATCCCAAACAGGCTCACTTCTAATTTCACAATTTGGTGACCAATTTCCATTAAAACTTGAGTATCCATCTTGAATATCAAGAGTCTCTGAACAAATACTCGAAGATACACCATTTATAGTCACACTGAATGAACTCGGTTTATCCGTTTCCATTGCAGCAAGCTCTAAAGTGTAGACGCCCATTGGAAGGAAAGTATTGAGACTATTACTGTATGATGAACTATCAACGACCGTACCATACTCGTTATCACCTTCTATCATGTTCAGGTGGGTTGGAACTCCATAAGGAGTTTGAACAGAGACAGACACGTCTGTAGGCTCATTCAAATTAAATGAAAAGTACTTTGCCCTTGTTGGTAGGGCAGGATCAGCGTAAGGGTCATCATTTTGGTACTGAACTGATTGACACTCAGCAACCCAGCCATCACTTATTGTGTCACCAAGGTTTATCTCTGAAATACATTGATTTGTACCATACCTCAATTCACTCAATTCCAACGTAAAGTCATTTAAAGAAGGCGATGTTGCTTCTATTGTATAAGTGCCAGCTGGTAAAGACGTTTCAATAAGGCTTCCTTGTTGGCCTAATTTAATATCTCTACTATTGCCAGACCCATTTAAAAGGTAGAGTTCACGATCATACCCGCCATAAATATTAACACTGATGTCTTTGGTTTCAGTAATCGTAAAAGTATAAAATTTGCTGTAATAATCTACTGGGTTATATGGGTCGTAGCTTACACGGTTTGAGGAAACGCATTCGCTACTCCATGAGCCGTTTACTGTTTCATCAAGAGATACTTCTGATTCACAAGTACTTGCTAGAGTGTAACTTGAACATAACAAGCTCACCACTCCAATCAAGTAGCCTTGCAAAGAGCTTCGATAGCTATTTTTTTGCATGTTTTAGTCCTTGTTGGTTTTTTGAAATTTCATTCTTCTCTGCACTATTCTCTGCAAACGCTTTGCAGGTTCATAATTCGGATAGAAATTGAGTAAATAATCGACCCTTGCTTGAGCTGCTTTGTAGTTATGTAATTGAAAATGAATCCTAGCTAGATTGATTAATCCGCCTATGTGATTCGGATTAATCTGTAAAAAATGCTTAAGATGAATCTCAGCAGCAGTTGGATTTTTATATCTTCTCATTTCGACTTGCGCCAAATCGTATACAGCTCTTTCATTATAGGGGTTTATTGTTATTGCAACTTCAAGAGGAGCCTTAGAAAAGCTTTTTGCACCCATTGCGGCGTAATACTTTGAAGCAATGTTAATGCATGGTACAAGGGTGAATACACATAACAAAACAACCTTCATTAAGATTGGGACATTACCTGTTTTAATAGCTAAAGTTTCAGTTTTTAATTGTAATTTTTTTCCAACATTATTGTTATTAGATATTAAAATTAAAGAAAACAATAATACTGAGAAATAAAGACTGCCTGGTGTTAAAAAAACGGCACTAAAGTGAGCATGAAACAATAACGCAAAAAGAGCCACAAAAAGCCATTTTTCTATATATGTCCCATAATATGCACTCTTAATACCTAACCATAAAATGATTAGCACAATCAAGATAAATAAGGTACCACCTATATAACCAACCTCAGAGAACATCTTCAAAGAGATGTTATGAGGTGTTCGTAATATGGTACTGTCACTTACATATGGAGAAGGGCGTGTATCTAAGTTAGCATATTTTGGATGAAGGTACTCGAAATTGTTTACTCCCACTCCCTTTGGGTTTTCTAATGCCATCTCAAAAGTATTTCTGAATAATGCCTCTCGTTTGGTCGTACCCATTGATAGATAATTCATCTGAGCAACAACACGAGCTTTACGCAAGGGTTCCACCAAATGGTATGTGGTAATGCTTATCACTAAGAGTAATGAAATTGATAGAAACCAAATAGCCTTCTTTTTGTCTTGTTTTAGCATAATAAAAAAAACAACTAACTCACCGATTGTAAGGCCTAAGATCGTGCCTCTAGTGCCTGCTTCCATCAAAATCACTACGACAGATATTAGAGTTATTAAAGACAAAGCACACTTTAACTTATGCTTTCTAAGCACATATGTATTTAGTACTAATAGGGGGATCCATATGTTGAAAACTTGACCAGCATTGTTTGTAAAGCCAAAAGGGCTAAAATTCCCTTTGTTATATGGGGTTTCTAATATGTAACGTTCAGCAAAAAAAACTAATGAAAAGGCAAGAGCACTTAGGAAAACTATATTCAAAACAAGTTTTAGTAGCTCTTCTTTTGTAAAAATTTCTTTTAAAACAAAAATTGAGACTAAAAAACCTAAAAACCTGAGTATATACTCAACTGAAGCAAACTTATTTGGCGCCCATAGAATTGAAAAACACATTATGAATGCTAACGTCAGTGCAAGTATGGTAGTTTTTGTAAATACTATCGGTTTTCTTAACGTCAGAAAAATGCATAAAGACAAAGCCGAAAAAACATCAAACAATAGCCATTTTATGGTGTCATGTTTGTAATAAAACAGATCGGAACTAACAGTTGATATGAGAACTGAGAACACAATTAAAAGAATACTGTAAATGCTTTTGAATTGGTTAGAACCAACATTTAGATAAGGATTTGTATAATTCATCTCAGTAAATTTTAAAAAAAAGCAACTTACAGTACATCAAATGGCAACAAAATTAAAGAAACATAACTCCGAATACTTCAAAAAAAGCCTTACAAAAACCACGTAACCAAGTTTGTGGGATGCGCAAGTTTCTCAGTTTAATGAATTAAAACGCTAGTTTAGAGGCTTATGTTTGAGGTTTAAGTTGAATAACCATAACTCTTTCAGGAGATTTTTATGTAGCAAATCAACTTTAAATTATTAAGTAAAAGTTGATACTTGTTATGTTTAAAAGACCATTTTCATGGCCTTATATATGTCATTAATGATTGATTTACTTGTGAGGGGTTGCCGTAATTTTTATCCAACGCTCACCGTCGCCTTGAACGCCATTTTGCAGTCCAACTATGCCAAATGCATGCGTTAAAAACATACCTTGCTCACCACCGACACACTCTAATGCGACTAGGTCATCACCTTGGTCTAATAATCTCCATAATTCACCTTCACCTTGAATGCCTGATTGAAGCCAAACTTCTCGATTAGCATGCGACAAATACTTGCCAACCTCAGCACCTAAACAAACCAATGCTACCAAACCTGATGCTTGAGGCTCTATGATAAATTGCTCTCCTTCTCCTTTTACACCATTTTGAAGTGACACGCGTGCATAAGCATGTGACAAGCACTGACCTTTTTCCCCACCAATTGCTTCAAAAGATACTTTAGACATAATTTTTCTCCGTTTATGTATGATGAATCTGATTAATTACAGCAAGCAAATCTTGCAAACATAAAATTAGTGGATAACTCGAAAATTTCCATATTAAAGTATTAATTATAAATTAAGTTAACACGACTAAATAAAGACACTTCATTTTAATATCCGAAGATTTACATATCCTTCTTAAATAGTTTTTATTTTCTTTGTAATATCTTCTGTACTCATAAAGCCAGGTACTGCTTCTCCGTTGGCAAATAAAATAGTAGGGGTAGCACTAAAACCAAATTTTTGTGCCAAAGCTTTTTGAATGTTGAGGTTGTTGATACATTCTGAAGTGGCTTGATTGTTCGTTTCAAAATATCCCCTGTGCATTGCAGAGTCCATCGCTGCTTGCGGATTTGTGGCGCAAAGCGCATTCACGGTTTTATTGAACGCTGTGCTACCAGCATTTCCTCTCGGCAACATGACATAATTGACACTGATACCTAGTTGGTTTAAGTCTTTTATTTGAGTGTGGAGTTTTCTGCAAAATGGGCAGTCAATATCGGTAAAAATAGTTATTTGATGTCGTTCTTCTTTTGCTGAGTAGGTGAGTAACTTTTCTCGAGGAATAGATTTGAATAATGTTTGTCTATGTTGTTGGTTTGCTTGTTCAATTAGGTCTTCGCTTGTAGAGGTATCGATCACTTTACCCCAAAACAAATGCTGCCCATCTTTGCTAGCAAGTAAGATTTGATTGTCGATTGTGACGCGCTCGAAATAGTCATTAAATGATGTGATTTCAAAACTTGCCTTAGGACCAAGCAATCGATGTAGTTTTGCACTCAGAACTGAGTTTGAATAACTGGGTGATTGATTGTCAGGTACCTCTTCAGATAGGGCGTTAGGGCTGATAAAGGTGAAAGTGGCAATTGCTAAAATTGATAATTTACTAAATGCTTTCATTGGCTGCTCACAAGATTAGATAAGTGAATACCTTTATAAAGTGAGCTGCGCATTTATGTCAGTATAAATCCCTCTAAGTTTCTATAATTATATATATTAGCTTTATTATCATTAACTTATGCCTAGGTTATGAATTGTCTAACGCTTATTAACTGGGCTGTATATTCAACATTTTTACACTCGCGTTTTGACGTCACAGAGTCTTTTAGTTCTTTACAAAGTTGCGCATGTTCGCTTTTTTCTATTGTGTTTTCTGAGCTATTTGAAAGTGCCTGTTCACTGTCGACTTGCAGCCGTACCTTTGAGTTAAGCGGTGTTTCTTGCTGTTTATTTACTAAGGCAGCGATTTGCTGTTCGAACATGTGTGCACTGCAGCTTGCAAAACCAGCTTCTGCGGACTCTTTGCCTTGAATTGCAAAATCTAGCGCATCATTAAAGTTATTCTGAATTGCGGCGATCCTACTCAACAACGAAAACGCCTGTCCTCGATAATAGCTTTGTGATTCATTTTCTAGCACGAGTTCATGTGCTAATTGCTTAGCATGGGCTAGCTGCTTTTGACTGAATTTTATTTCAGCTAACAGCAGCTTGGCTTCTTGAGAGTATGGGTTTTCTTTTAGGCTGAACTCAAGCCATTTTTGAGCTGTCGCATAGTCTTGTGAACGATAAGCATCTACAGCATTTGTATAGCTGCTAAAAGTGGGTGGTAAAGCAGGCTCAAACGTATTGTTTTCTTTAATTAACAAGCTTGTTGCAGTGATACAACTAATGGCTAGGCATGCAGCAATGGCATAGTGTGTCACTTTATTTGATTTTTTTACTGTTAATTTTTCAGTAGGAGCTAACCAATAATAGCCATGGTTAGGTTGAGTGCGAATAAGGTCATTATTGGGCGCAAGCTTGCGTATTTCACTGATCACCTGAAAAAGGCGATAATCTTGGTGTTGTGGACTGCCCCATAGAGCAGTGTGCAATTCATCTTTGGTGATTAGGGTCTGAGGGTTATTAACAAACAGCTCTATTGCTTGCGCTGTCTTAGGTCGGATATTAATGGGTTTACCTGAGTGGCGTAACTGGTAGCTTTGATCATAAAAGGTGAATTTTAAGAATTTAAAAGTAGCCACGGGTTATCCTTTTTTCGCAAGTTAGATGACCTTTATAATGCTTAATTTATGTGTGAGCAAGTTGGTAGAGCCTCTAAAAGTCATTTAAATTGGGCTTTGCATTTACCATATGTAATTATGCGCAGGTTCTCTTTTATGTATTTCAATTACAATGAAATAAATCTATTGTGTTTTGAGGTTTTCTGTTCAATTTAACGAACCCGACAGTAAGAATAATAACAGTATGAAAGATGTTTTAAATAAAGGATTAGAAACGCTAAAGTCTGCTTCTGCAAAAATTTCAGATGACATAGCTTCAGGTTTTTCGATAGTTAAAGACAAAATTAATGGTCTGCCGATTTGGGTCTCATTAGAAAGAACAGACAGTGATGTTCATATTGATTACGACGAAAAGCACTATTTTGTTATTCCATTTAAATTGTCAGAGCATCAGTTTGCACTTCACACCATGAGATGCTTACCGAAGGGTGTGCCTGAAGTGAATAATTTACCAAAAAGGCGGGTATTTCATTTTCCAAATGAACATGCAGAGCATCAGTTACGCGAATATATGTTAAGCAGTGTAGGTGATATTGTTCGAGAGCGCAGCTTAGAAACCCCGCATTCTTTAGAGTCTCTTGCAAATGAAATTGATGCGTTAGACAAAAAGCTAACTTATGGCATGTTATTGGTTGGTGGGCTTGCTGCTTTAGTGAATCCACTTGTTGGCGCTGGTATTGCTGCCAAAGCAATGCTACCTAGCGTGACAGGGCTGCTAAGCAAATATGGATTGCGTTTAACGGGTGAAAAATTATCGGCTTATCAACTGAATAAAGAGATTGAAGAAGCGCAAAAAAATGTGATTGAACAATTTGAAGAATCGAGTGCAATTCAAGTGATTAATCCTATTTTGCAAGAGCTGGAACTTGCGCTTGAGACAACTGAAAGTGAGCACGATCCTCTTTTAGATTTTGACTTATCGACCTTATCGATCCCAGCTTTAAAGAATGAGCATTGGCGTGAACTCACTCAAGTTGCCATTACGCATGTTTACAAAGAGGTTGTGGCGGCACCACATTTACATGAACAAGCAGAGCTTGGACCTGAAGACATAAGATGGTTGAAGCTTATGTTTGAAGCAAGCCAAGATTAAGTAAGTTAGTTTTTCAATAGAATATAATTAAGAATAAAGATGGCTGATGCAAAAATAGAGATAGTTGAGTTTAGTCCACACTGGTTCGAGATGTTTGAAGCTGAAAAAGTGTTGTTACAATCAGTTATTTCACCTTGGCTACATGGCTCAATAGAGCATGTTGGTAGCACGTCTGTTAAGGGTTTAGCGGCTAAACCAATTATTGATATTATGGTTGGAGTTAAATCGTTAGGCGCTTCGCAGCCGGCGATAAAAGAATTAGAGCAATCTGGATATTGCTATTATCCTTATAAAGCAGATGTGATGCATTGGTTTTGCAAACCTACGCCCGAAGTGCGGACTCATCACTTACATCTGATCCCATTTCAAAGTCCACTTTGGAAAGAGCGAATTCAATTTCGAGATAGCTTGAGAAATAATGCTGACATCGCAAAAGCCTACCAAGCGTTAAAGTTTAAGCTCGCAGAAGCTCACCATGAAGACAGAGAGCGTTATACAAGAGAAAAGTGGCCGTTTATCAAAGAAGTATTACGTAAATACACTTAGTAAGCTGCTAAGTGCATCAATATCTTAAAACTCGTCCCAATACGGCTTTTCACCAAAAAACTCACTGAGTTCGTCAATAAAGACTCTTACTTTTGAAGAGAGCAGTTTGCGATGCGGATAAACCGCATATAACGCAATGGGCTCAGGTTCATAGTCTTCTAAGAATATTTGTAAATCTCCTTTTTTGAGCGCATGACCTGCAATGAATGTGGGCTGCACCAAATAGCCTTCTCCAGCGATGGCGGCGGCCATCAGCAGCTCACCGTTATTCGAGATAATAGTGGGGTGTTTATTTTGGCTTATTGATTTTAGCGTGTTCAACATTAGGTTGTCGGTTTTGTCATAACTAGAATAACTTTAATGCAAAAAGTGCTTAGGGTTGAGCTCGCTCGGGTGCGAAGGCGTGCCATTATGTATTAAGTATTCAGGAGAAGCGCATAAGACCAAACGTACAGGCGCTATTTTCTTAGCAACCAAAGAAGAGCTTTGCAATTGACCAATTCGTAGCGCAACGTCAAAACCTTCTTCGATCACATCAACTTTACGGTCGTTAAGTTGAATGTTGAGCTCTATTTCAGGGTACTTTTTTCTAAATACACTGATAAACTTCGATAGGTGTAAAGTTGAAAATGAAACGGGCGCACTGATATTCAAAGTACCTGTGACCGTTGTTTGCAGCTCACCAAATTGTGCTTCTAAGTTATCTACATTTTCTAGTATTTGTTTCGCGTGTTGGCGGCACTTTTCGCCCGATTCCGTGAGGCTTACTTTACGGGTCGTGCGATTGAACAGGCGGGCATTAAGATGTGTTTCAAGCTGCGAAATATATTTACTTACCAGTTGATTCGACATCTCTAATTTTTCTGCTGCTTTGGTAAAGCTGCCTTCATCAGCAACGCTTAAAAACACTTTGAGCAATTCAATTTTAATCATTACCACAACCCTCAATTAACAACCCACTATCAACGAAATGTTGTAAATAATACAACATAGCTCTACTTAATCATAAAAAATCGTAATAGTAATATAGCAAGCATTGAAAAAGAGGTTTGTTGATTGAGTTAACAAACGAATGAGGTTTTGAATGAAAAACACGACACAAAACTATGGCTGGGTAGCTAAAGGTTTGCACTGGTTTTCAGCAGTGGTCGTCATAGGCATATTTACGTCCGGCTGGTGGATGGTAGAGCTGAATTACTACAGTGATTGGTATAAAACCGCGCCATTTATTCATAAAAGTGTCGGTGTACTTTTACTGCTATTGACCATGGTAAGGCTATGTTGGAAAGCAAGTAACATGAGTCCAAATGCTGTGGGTAACGCATTTGAACAATTTATGGCAAAAGCTGCGCATACTGTTTTATACCTGCTGATCTTTGTGATTTGTGTCAGTGGCTACTTAATCTCGACAGCAGACGGTCGCGGCATTGAAGTGTTTAATTGGTTTGTGTTGCCAAGCTTTGGTGAGTTATTTGTGCAACAAGCAGATACCGCCGGACTCATTCATAAATTCAGTGCTTATGGTTTGATGGGGTTAGTTCTATTACACGCATTGGCTGCCCTCAAACATCATTTCATAGATAAAGACAATACATTAAAGCGCATGCTTTAAGACGCTTCACAAAGGTAAGTGTTTTAAAAACAAGTAGGTGCATTCATCTTCACTTATTAAATATTTTGGCTTCTAAACAGGAGATTACAATGAAAAAGCTTATTTTAACTGCAGCGTTTCTAGGCGCGTTATCAACAACGGCAAGAGCTGCTGAATACGTGATTGATACCAAAGGAGCACATGCCTTTATTAACTTTAAAACATCGCATTTAGGTGTGTCTTGGTTAACGGGTCGTTTTAACACATTTGAAGGTTCTTTTAACTACGATGGTAAAAGTTATGACAATGCACAAATTGAAGTGAATATTTATACTACGAGTATCGATTCAAATCATGCAGAGCGTGATAAGCACCTTCGTGGTGGCGACTTTTTAAATGTTGGGAAATTTCCAACTGCGAAGTTTGTAAGCAGCAAAATTATCGATAAAGGTAATGGCAAACTAGAAGTGAAGGGCGCATTCACACTGCATGGAGCGACTAAGAATATTGTCATTGATGCGCAAAAAATTGGTGAAGGAAAAGATCCTTGGGGCGGTTACCGAGCTGGTTTCTCTGGTACCACTGAAATTCGTTTAGCAGACTATGGTATGAAAGAAGTGCTAGGTCCAACAACCGTGATGCTCGACTTGCATGTTGAAGGTATTCGAAAGTAATACGCACTTTACTATTAGTGCTTAGCTATTAATCTTTGTGGTGTGCTATGACAACAAAACACAATGTATTTTTTATCTCTCACGGCGGGGGGCCGATGCCTTTATTGGGCGACCCCAGCCATACAGAAATGGTCAATGCACTAGAGAAATTGGCGAAATGTATTGAAAAGCCAAGTGCTATTTTGCTGATAAGCGCCCACTGGGAAGAAGCTGTACCGACAATTACCTCTTCAGAATTACCAGAGCTCATTTATGACTATTATGGTTTTCCTGAAGCGGCATATAACATCCAGTATCCATGTGCTGGCTCACCAAAGTTGGCATCTCAAGTGGCAACAGCATTAGCGCAAGCGGGCATTGAACATCAGCTCGATCCGCAGCGCGGCTTTGACCATGGCATGTTTATTCCCTTGAAAATCATGTTTCCGGAGGCTGACATTCCCTGTGTGCAGCTATCATTGGCGAAGAGTTTAGAGCCAAACTTACACCTCAATATTGGTAAAGCCATACAGTCACTAGAGTATGACAATTTATTAATGATTGGTTCTGGGTTCTCTTTTCATAATATGCGTGCTTTTTTCTCGCAAGGTGACAGAGAAGTTGATGAAAAAAATCTGGCATTTGAGACTTGGCTCAGAGACACAGTAAGTAATAAAACACTTGATGAAAGTATACGAGCAAGCCGACTCTTAGATTGGGTAAGTGCACCTCATGCAAGATTTTGTCATCCACGCGAAGAGCATTTGATGCCACTGCATGTGTGTTATGGGTTAGCAAACTCAGCTGCTGATGAGCAGTTAGACGTTAAGATTTTGAATCGAAACTCGACCATGTTTGCATGGTACAAATGAACGCATTACCCGAATTGACTTTATATCGAGTAATGCGTTACCGAGACTTTTGACTAAGCCTTTCGACTAAGCATCAGTGAAGACGAGTATTAATGGCCAAATTGAATTCGAACACCGGCATTGACGGTAAAGCCATCATTACGTGACCAAATATCGGTTGTCCAGCGCCCACTTGCAGATTGCTCAGGTAAAACCAAAGCGTCGTCCTTGGTTTGACGAACATTCAGTAGGTTCTCAGCATTTACAAACCAGCTTACATTGCCAAATGTAATCTGTCCTAATAGCCCCAAGTGCCAGTAGGCGTTACTTTGTGTTCGGTATGGGTTGTTTTCAAGTTGCTGCGTGC
>CAYZOE010000118.1:0-12270 GCA_964479805.1 uncultured Pseudoalteromonas sp.
AGCGTAAAAATTAAACTTCAATTGTTCATAAAAAAAGCATTGACATAATATGTCATATTGTGCGAATTTGAGAGACAAGGATGCAGCAATCGATAAAAACTTTGCTGCTATTTTCTTAGGATAAAGAAATTTAAGGAATCGCGAACATGGATCTTAATGAACTCGCCCTACAACTTTCTAAACAAGAAGCCGATGGTGCTTCTTTTGAATCATTTTTTATCAACCGCACTGGTCAAGATGTGCTGCAAGTCATTGTTGATGGCAACGATGAGTTACCTATTTTTGTTACTCAAACCGATGAGCAAGTTTTGTGTATTTGTTACTTGTTTGAAGAGCAAGAAGTCAAAGCTGAATTACGCGCAGAATTAAACGACACCTTGCTGCGTTTAAATGTGCCAATGCCACTCAGTGCATTTGCGAAAATAGATAATAAAGTCGCCATTTTTGGCGCTTTGTCTACCAATTCCACTTTTGAGCAGCTAAGTCATGAAATTGTGACTTTATCAGGTAATGCCATTGATGCATTAGAAGCTGTCAGCGAATACTTTGTCGAGTAAAAGGAGAGTTAATTATGAGTATGTTAAGAAAACTATTTACAGCAGTTAAGGGTGGCGCTCGTGAAGCAGGTGAAAACATTGTTGATGCCAATGCCATTCGCATTTTTGAACAAGAGATCCATGAAGGTAAAGAAGCTATTACCGCTGCCAAACGTAACTTAACAGAAGTTATGGCTAAAGAAATGCAGTTAACGCGTCATATCAAAACCTTAGAAGATAAGATTGCACAACATGAAGAATTTGCTTCTCAAGCACTCGACAAAGGCGAAGAGCCATTAGCATTAGAAATTGCTGGTAAAATTGCCGAATTTGAAGAAGAAAAAGCAGCACAATCACCTACTCTAAGCCAGTACAAACAGCACATTGGGTCATTGAAGCAACAGATTAAAGATGCAGAAAAACAACTGCAAGAAAATCAACGCCAGCTGAGTATTGTTAAAACCACAGAGAGTGTACAGCAAGCAACATTGGCAGTAAGTGACACACTAACCGCGGGTGACTCTTCAATGGCTTCGGCAAAAGAGTCTCTTGAACGAATTAAACAGCGCCAAGCTGATCGTCAAGACAGATTGGCCGCTGAAAGAGAACTAGCCGACGAAGCGCAATCATTAGAACAGAAAATGAAAGCCGCTGGTATTGGTGAAACCAATGATAGTAGCGCCGATATTCTCGCCCGCATTAAAGCGAAAAAAAATAATTAAATACCATGAACATCAAGAAGGATACTTGGCAAAAGCAGGAGCGCGCGGTCAGGGCAACACAGCTTGCCTTTGACCTCAGTTCAGAGGTGCAAAAACATATCAAGAAGCAGGCGATCGACGACGAGGTGACTCCCTCAGACATGATCCGTCGAATTCTTGGCCTTGAAGTCAAATCAAAAAAGACCCGACAACGTTTGAGCTTTAACTTAAGCGATGAAGAGCTAAATCAACTCGGAGCGCAGTTCGGCATTGTTGAACCGGATGAAGCGCGTAAAAAGCGCTTAATCAAGCAACAAGTGGCCGACTTGTTGATCCAATTTACAGAGCAAAATAAACAAACCTAACCTCTGAAAATTAATAAATACATAGGGAGCTTATGGAATTTTTTAACATTGCACTCACTTTCCCCACGGCCATTTTCAGTACTTTGTTACTGATAGTGATTGGCTTTTGGTTAATTGCCTTATTGGGGTTTGCCGATATTGACATGCTTGAAGGTGATGTCGATGTTGATGTAGGTGAGTCAGATACAGGCTCATTAGGATTCGGCGGCGTACCACTGACCGTGTCGCTAAGTTTAGCGATTGTGATTAGCTGGTTCTGTAGCTTCTATGCACACAAATTCTTTGCCTACTTATTAGGTGATGGTGTGATGTTCTATGTGCTGGGTATTGCCATGATGCTGGGCTGCTTTTTTGTCTCACTCCTTGTCACAGCCATATTAGTAAAGCCGTTGCGTAAGTTCTTTCAAAGTAAAGAGGCTGCGTCTAAGAGCGATTTTATTGGTCTAGAATGTGTCATCGCGACAGGCAAGGTCACTACAAGCTTTGGTCAGGGCAAAGTTCAAATCAATGGCACAGAGCAATTAATAGAAATTAGATGTGATGAAGATAAAGCCTTCTCACTGGGTGATATTGCGGTGTTAATTGAACACAATGATGTTGCTAACACTTACACCGTGGTTGAAAAGCCTTGGTAACACATTTTAAAAACACAAAATTAAACACTTGGGAAAATAGACTGGATTTATACCAGTAAAGAAAACACAATTTAGGAAGAAAACATGGAATTTCTTAATAATTTAGGACCGATTTTAACAGTTGTCGGCGTTGCGATCGCGGTTATTTTTGCCGTTATTATGATTGTTGGTAAGTTCTACCGTAAAGTAGATCAGGGCCATGCGCTGATCATCAATAAAATGAAAAATGAGCCAGATGTCACTACTACAGGCGGCATTGTTTACCCGGTTATTCACAAAATGGAAGTGATGGATATTTCAACCAAGCGCATGGTGTTAGAGCGCCGTGAAAATAGCGGGTTGATTTGTAAAGACAATATTCGTGCAGACATTGCTATTACCTTCTACATTCGCGTCAACGAAAACAAAGACGATATTCTTCGGGTTGCAAAGCAAGTAGGTTGTGAGCGTGCTTCTCAGCCAGAAACGTTACAAGAACTATTCGAAGCTAAATTCTCTGAAGCCCTAAAAACAGTGGGTAAACAGATGAACTTTGAAGAGCTATTTACCCATCGTAATGAGTTCCGTGATTCAATCAAAGAAGTCATTGGTCAAGATTTATCTGGTTATACCCTTGAAGACGTTGCCATTGATTATCTTGAGCAAACCTCAATTAATAAACTAGATCCTAATAACATCCTAGATTCAGAAGGTATTCGCCGTATCACCGAAAAAACCGCTGAACAGAATGTTAAAACCAATCAATTAAAGTGTGATGAAAAAGCGCAAATCGAGATCCAAAACCAAGAGGCACTAGAGAAATCACTCGAAATTGAACGTCAAAAAGAAGATGCACAAGCTAAACAACAACGTGAAATCGAAACCGTGCGTGCGCGTGAAGCGTCTGAGGCTGAGCGTGTTAAACAAGAAGAGCGCTTAAAAGCCGAAGAAGCAAAACTGAAAACTGACGAGCAGTTAGAAATTGCAGAGCAAAATAAACAGCGTGAGATCGATATTGCTGAGCAAAACCGTTTACGTGTGCTTGCGATTGAAGAAGAAAAAGTAGCCAGAGCACGCGAAATCGAAACCATAGAGCGCGAAAAAGAGACTTCTATCTTGCGTATTAATAAAGAAAAAGCGCTAGAAGTTGAGCAAAAAGAAATTGCTGATGTACGTCGTGACCGCGTCGCGGTAGAAAAAACCGTAGCTGAAGAGCAAGAGCGTATCAAAGATGTGAAGGTACTAGCCGAAGCAGAGCGTGAAAAGGAAGCGATTGTCATCAGAGCTCGCGCAGAAGCTGAAGAAGCCTTAGTAAAAGATATTGAGTCAGCGAAAGCCAAAGAGCAAGCGGCTGAATTTAAGGCTCGTGAGCAAGAGAAAATGGCAGAAGCTGAACTTCGCATTGCAAACCAAAAAGCTGAATCTAAGAAGATTTTAGCCGAAGCTGAAAAAGTAGAGATTGCCGCATCTGGTCTTGCAGAAGCTGATGTTATTAAAGCGAAAGCAGAAGCAAGTGCAATTCAAGGTGAAACAGACGCAAGAGTGTTACAACAAAAGTTAGCTGCCGAGGCAGAAGGTAAACGTAACATTGGTGAATCAGAAGCTGTCGTGATGCGTCAGAAGCTTGAAGCAGAAGCTGAAGGTAAGCGTGAAATTGGTCTTGCAGATGCACAAGTTCAAACAGCAATGGCTGAGGCGAATGAGAAGCAAGGTGAAGCAGAAGCAATCAACCTTGAACGCAGAATGTCAGCAGAAGCGAAAGGTCTAGAAGAGAAACTACAAGCGCTTAATGCCATGGACCAAGACGCCCGTGATTACGAGAGCTTCACATTACAGCTGAATCAGCAAAAAGAGCTAACGCTTGCGAAACTAGACATTGAAAAAGACATTGCAGCGAACCAAGCTGAGATCTTATCTAAGACATTGGGTAATGCAGATATCAACATCATGGGTGGTGACGGCCAGTTCTTCAACCAGTTCATGAAAGCCATTACGGTGGGTAAATCAATCGATGGGTTAGTCGATGAAAGCCAGACAGTTCAAACTTTGTTTAAAGATCACTTAAACGGTGACAGAAACATCATGGATGACCTAAAAGGGGTGTTAGCGGGTGCGAATGCGTCGTCAGAAACGATGAAAAACCTTAGCATGAGCAAACTTATGCAGCAGCTTAGTAACTCATCAGAGACTGAAAAGCAGCAGTTATTAGGTATGTTAGGCGGCTCATTGTTAAACGGCAATGCCAAAGAAGTTGAAAAGCAAGACTAGCGCAGCTTAGTAGCGAGTTGTTTACCCTAAACAAAATACTTTTTGTGCAAACTATGTAGGTTGGTTAAACACCAACCTACAGACGAATAGGGTTTTAATTGTAGGTCGTCGTTTACGGCGACACATACTCAGCTACGACAACACTTCACTTGTTACACGTACTTTGCTCTTTTTGTGAGGGCAACTTCTTTAAAGATTATTAGGACAAAGAGATTATGGCAGATCCAGCAAATGAAGCTGCGCTCGAACAGAGCTCCTATGACTTAATTAAACGTAGATTGAGTAACTCAGGTACACAATTACGTTCTCTCGCCGATGATTTAAACCAACAACGCGTTGATACCTTTGGTAGTACTGAGCTGAAAGTAAAAGGCCGTGCTCGTGTACGTACAGAGCACAACTGTATTCCAAGAGACATTGTCTTAATTGGCGATAAACTTATTTTTGCTTACAACGTATTCTTGGGACTAAAGAAAAACATTCATGTGAGTGATGTTTTCACTGTTCAAAAACTGGTTGAGCAGGACGATCACTATGAAGTAGAGCCTTATCCAAGCGAAACCAAGTTCCTGACAAATCCACGATTTTTAAGAGACTTTGAAGAGCTATACACTTACTACAAAGAAACCCGTTTACAGCATTTATTCCAACAAGCGGGCAAAGTATTTGCTTGCTTCCAAATTGGTGAAAAGCTGACTGATGTCCGCGTATTTCGTTGGGAAATCGCAGCTGATAACACCCTTGAGTATATCGACAATCGCGGTGAGCGAGACTTACAAGATAAGCAAGACTACGACTTTGAGTGGGTAAAAACCGACCGCGCCGATCATGTTGAAGGACGCTTTGGTCATATTAATGTGCTCGACAAAATTTTTGTCGAAACCACAGGTGGCGACTTAACCATTAAAGTTGAAAATAACACCGATAGTGGTGAGGGGATCTATTCAGAGCCTGTTGAAGATAAAAATCAATCATTGGCCGACTGTGAGCTTGAATACGCTCAAGTGGGTGAATTGATCTTACTTAAAGTGCAGCCGTACCGTGAAAAAGATTGGCGCTTCTTTATTTTCAATTGCCGTACTGAGGCGGTTACTCGTCAAGATGCTATTGGCGATGCCTGTATTCAGTTGCCAGATGACCACGGTATTATTTTCCCAGGTGGGTACTACCTGCAGTCGGGTCAAACGCGCTACTTTGATGATCAAATCGAGAAACTAGAGTTTCATCGTCAGGTTAAATCACCCAACGGTGAAGACGTACTGTATGTGTTTTACGAGCCAAATGAAGGTCGTTACGCACTCTTTGCCTATAACCTAATAGAAAAGAATCTACAAAACCCAATCTACTGCCATGGTTATGGCGTCTATGACGATGGTTTAACACTGACTTTCAAAGCCGATAAAGAAGAAGCTGAGCGTGTTCATCCCATTCAAATTTGGCAAAGCCCATTTTGCTCTGTCGAATTTGCCGCAAATGCGCCAGCACCAACCAGCATACTAGGCAAAATAGGTAACCCAGACTTAGTTCGTGGTATTTCAGACTTATACTCGGTTTGTAAAGCCATCAGTGAACAAAACCCAAATATCAACCATTATGAAGCCTTAATCGCACAAGCACGGAGTGTGCTTGATAGATACCACTGGTTAGCTGATTTTGAAGCTCTAACAACGCTGATACATGAGATTTTTGAAACCTCAGAACAAGTGCTTGATGAGTTTGAAAAAGTAAAACAAATTCAAGAAACAGCGTTAAAGTCTCTTGCTGATATTAAGCAAACAGTGGTCGACACCCTGCGCGATATTCGCCCCGATAGTTTTAAGTTAACCAGTGAATTTGTAGCTGGGTTAGACGCGTTAAAGCTATTAAAAGGCAAAATCATCAGCCTTGAAGAGGTGAAGTACATTGACCTTGCAGGTTTAAAAGCGGAGCTTAAAACCGTTGATGAAAAAACCGCACAGCTCAGTCAAGCAACGGCGCAGTTTTTACAACAAGACAAGGCGCTTGCACCTTACCATAATAAGCTTGATGAGCTCACAGCTGCCTCTGAAAAAAGCGAGGCGGTGACTGAGTTAAATGGCTTTTTAGCTCAGCTAGATACGCTAAGCGAGGAACTCGACTTACTTAACCACACCATGCTCGATTTAGACATCGAAGACAGTCGAGTGCGCACGCAAATTCTTGAAGATGTCAGCGGTGTGTATGGTCTGGTTAACCGGGCTAAGGCAAGCATTGAAATTCGCCGCAAGAGCTTAGGCTCTGTTGAAGCTAAGGCGGAGTTTTCGGCACGCTTTAAACTCTTTAGCCAGAGTATTACCAGCAGCTTAAACAATACCAAAACCCCAGAGCAGTGTGACGAACAACTGTCGCGGTTATTAATTCAGTTGGAAGAGCTGGAGTCTCACTTTAGCGAGTACGACGAATACTTAGCCGAGATCATGGCTAAGCGCGACGATGTATACGAAAGCTTTGAAGCGCATAAGCAACAGTTGATGGAAGAGCGCCAGCGTAGAGCTTTAAATATTGCTAATGCCGCTGAACGTATTTTACAAGGCGTGACTCGACGCTCGCAAAGCTTTACTGAGCTTGAACAGATCAACAGTTACTTTGCGTCAGATCCGATGATCAGCAAGCTACGCGGGTTAACCCAAGAGCTGCAAGAGATTGGCGATGAAATTAAAGCGGATGATATTTTATCTAAGCTGAAGTCATGTAAAGATCAGGGCATTCGTGCCCTACGTGATAAACAAGACATTTATGTGCAAGGTGGCAACCTTGTAAACATAGGCAAACACGGCTTTAGCGTTAATAAACAAGCACTTGATTTAACGCTTTTGCCTCGTGACGATACCTTAATGCTGCACCTTACGGGTACTGAGTATTTTGAGCCAATTCCAGATCAAGCCACTCGTTCGCAGCTTGAAACGGGCAAAGCCTATTGGGAGCAAAACCTTGTTTCTGAAAATGCCGAAGTTTATCGTGGTGAATACTTGGCCGCTCAGGTTTTGGCATGCGCCAATAAAGGTGAGCAAGGCTTGAGCTTTGATGTATTGAATGAGGCGGTTCAAAAAGATGAATTGCTGACTTTGGTACAAAAATTTGCCGAGCCAAGGTACCAAGAAGGATACGAAAAGGGCATTCATGATCATGATGCGTGCGCGATTTTAACGAATCTATTAGTGCAAAAGCGGGCTTTAGATTTACTGATTTATCCGGTTGGTTCACGGATTATTGCTCAGCTTTATGCAGTGCAACTGTCAAAACAAGCGTTTACAGCATTGCAGCAGTCAGCTAAGCAAGCGCATTTAATGCAGACCATGTTTAATGATGCCGCCTTCTATAATGCTCAAATTCAGCAATTAGCTGCCGATATTAAAGCGTATTCTGAACAAATTTCGGATATTTGTACGGTATTTAATGACTTTTCGCTGCAGTTAAGTGCGCAATATCTATTAGATGAGTTAGCTAAAAAGCATACTGAAGCAAAGTTTATTGTGTCAGGTAAAGTTAAAAACTTAGCTGAGCAGTTTCAAAGCAGTGCGAAAAGCAAAGGCTTTTGGGGCGAGTTACAAAATGCTCTAAAAGCTGCAAGCAATGTGAGTGACAAAGCTAAATTATTATTCAGTTGGTTAGTGGCTTATTCGCAAAACAGCCAAGCGCAAAGTAATGAACAAAACAGCGCACTTAACATCAACATCGCCCTTGAAGCGGCGACTATGGTGTTGCTGAGTAATGACAAACTGGCAGGGTTTTATGCCCACGATGCCAATGTATCTGAGCAAGTAACGGGTTTAATGGGACAGCATCGCACGATTCAAGATCAAACTTTACATCTTGATTATGCGGCATTCTTTGCCCGTACTAATGCCTATATTGAGCAGCATGTGACTGGCTTCTCTGCATTCCAATCTCTTAAGAGTGACATTTTAGCGACCCAAAAAGAGCGTTTACAGCTTGATGAATTTAAGCCAAAACCACTGAGTTCATTTGTCCGAAACCAGCTTATTAATAAGGTCTACTTTCCGATCATCGGTGATAACCTCGCCAAGCAAATTGGCGCCTCAGGTGGTAATAAGCGTACCGACTTAATGGGTATGCTGCTGCTCATCTCTCCACCGGGTTATGGTAAAACCACATTAATTGAATATGTGGCAAACCGTTTAGGCTTAACTTTTGTGAAAGTGAACTGTCCGTCTATAGGACATGATCAAGTATCGCTCGACCCATCGCAGGCCATTAATGCCACCGCAGCCAAAGAAATAGAAAAGATAAACCAAAGTTTTGAAATGGGTAATAATGTCATGCTGTATCTCGATGATATTCAGCACACTAACCCTGAGTTCTTACAAAAGTTTATTTCATTGTGTGATGGCTCTCGTCGTATTGATGGCGTATGGAATGGTCGCAGTAAAACCTATGATCTGCGTGGCAAGAAATTTGCGGTTGTGATGGCCGGTAACCCTTATACCGAGTCAGGTGAAAGCTTTAAGATCCCAGACATGTTGGCAAACCGTGCCGACATCTACAACTTAGGTGACACGCTCAGTGGGTGTGAGCAAGAATTTGCTATGAGTTTTGTAGAAAACGCATTGACCTCAAATGCCGTGCTAGCGCCATTGGCGAACCGTAATATGGAAGACTTATACAAGCTAGTACGTATTGCCGAAGGTGAAGATATCTCGTTAAACGAGTTAGAGTACGGTTACTCACAAGCACAAGCAAACGAAATTGTCTCGGTGCTACAAAAACTACTGACCATTCGCGACACCGTATTAAAAGTGAATGCCCAGTACATTGCTTCAGCCGCACAAGATAATGACTACCGCGAAGAGCCACCATTTAAACTGCAAGGCAGTTATCGAAACATGAATAAGATGGCCGAAAAAGTCGTTGCAGCCATGAACGATGATGAACTCGAAAACCTTATTCGCGATCATTACCGTGGCGAAGCGCAAACCCTCAGTAAAGGCAGTGAAGAAAACTTGCTTAAACTGGGCACCATCCGCGGTACGTTAACGGCTGAAGAGCAATCCCGTTGGGCGCAAATTTGTGGTGACTATGAACGACTCAACAGAGCGAATGATGCAGGCAGCCCAGCGTTGCTGGCCGTCGAAGAGTTAGCCAGATTAAATAACGCTATGACAGCCATTGCGGGTAACTTGAACAAAGATACTTTAAGCTTTGATTATTCAGAGGCGCTAGCGCAGTTAATTGGCGCACAACAAAACCAACAGAGTGCTGAGGCAATCAATGAAGGACTGAGCGGCATTAATCAGACCTTGCAAAACCAAGTTGCACAAAGTCAGCAAAGTGGTGAGCTTACGGCCAATAAGCTGGTGGACATTGCACAGGCGTTTAATGTGATTGCTAATAAGCTGAATAAAACCCAGCTGAGTCATAACTATACTGACGTTTTCCAAGCGCTGCTTGCCGATACCGAAGGTAAACCCAAGGCGTCGGACTTGCAAGCATTGCAAGACGCCCTAGTGAACAGTCAGGCTCAGTCATCATCGCAGCTCAATAAAGCTTTAGCACAAGGGGTGACCTCGCTTACTCAGGGCATACAAGACCTTAAAGCGCACAATGCGGCCAGTGCTTCAGCGGAGTTTGACATGCAATTGAACACGCAATTTGATGCACTCAAGCACAGGCTGTCTCAAGCTGAAGCGGCTTTACAGGCAAACAGTAAACAGCTCAACCAACAGGCTGAGCAACAAGCCCAGCAGAGTGAGCAACAACACAGTGCGGTGTTGAGCCAACTGGTTGAAAGGCTAGAGGGGCTACATACTCAGTTTGATACTGCACAGTCGCAACAACAAAGCAGCGAAGGTCAGTCATTAACGGCACTCACTGAGTTGCTGCAAGTAACACTGCCAAGCTTTGTTCAACATCTTGATAAACATCAAGCGCTGGACCCAGCAATATCAAGCAAGCTTGATGGCATTCTTGCCAAACTCACTCAGTTAGAGCATTTGCCGAGTAAAGAAGAGGGCAGTAGTTCAAACAACCCGTATATGCTGTAATACAAGATTCAGGGGCCATGTGCCCCTGAGTTTTTACAAATCGATTTACTTAATCAAAGAATGAGCTGTGTGAATGAGTCTCTATTTAAACATTAATTTATTGATGCAGTTAATTTAGAAAAATCAGCCTTGTTCGATGTGCCTTGGGTAGACGTGACAGAGCTAGACAATGGGGTGGTGCATATTAAGGCTTATGACACCGAGTTTAACAGTGACCAAGGTGAGCAAAGAGCCATTCAAATTAAACTCAGAAAATTGTTATTTGGCCAGTCTTTACACACAGAAGACCAAACGTTCAGTCAGCTATCTGTATTTGTTGATTAAATTTTTTCCTCCAATTAAGCAGCAAGCATGGCAATGAATAAATCACTAGAAAAGTTTTTACGAAAGAAAAAGCGGACAGGAAAAGATGTTATAAATTATCAAACAATATTCGAGGAGGAGCTAGAAAATCTTCGACGCTATTGTAATGGAAGTGGATTAGTCCAAGAAAGTGAACTTATTGAAGATGTCACTCCAGCTAAAAATTTTGGGAGCATTTATATCCTGAGTTAGCTGCGCCAGCTCGTTATTATCAGCTTAGTGTCAGGGAATACCTGATAAAAAAAAGTAGATATGTTCTGCGCAACTAAATCAGGACACTTTTCTTAAGGAACTTTGCTCATACTCAATTGGCGACAGATCACCATTTGCAGTATGAAGTCGTTCTAAGTTGTAATAGCGCATATACGCTGCCACATCATCTCTCATATGCTCATGTGTTGGCTGAGGAACTTTCAACAACCAATCATGTTTTAAACTACCGAAAAAGCGTTCAACAACCGCATTATCCCAACACGCTCCAACATCGCCCATACTCGCTCTGATACCATAATTGGCTAGGAGTTTACGGTAATGCTTACTGGTATATTGTGAGCCTCTATCAGAGTGAAACACCAAGCCTTTTGGTGGCTGACGTAAGTTATAAGCTTTCATCATCGCTTTGCTGACTAAGCCTGTCGTCATTCGCTTATCGATATTCCAGCCAACAATGCGGCGTGAATATAAGTCCATAACAATGGCTAGGTACATTCAGCCTTCATCTGTTCTTAAATACGTCACATCACCCGCCCAAACCTGATTTGCAGCGATAGGATTAAAGTTCTGATTCAGCAGGTTATCTGCAACGGCATCACTATGTTTACGCTTAGTTGTGACTTTGTAAGCAACTCGCTGAGTAACAATTAAACCAAGCTTAGCCATTAACTTCTTAACGCCATATTCGCTGACTTTAAAGCCCTCCTTGCATAACCGTTTCTTCAGCTCCCGATAACCCAAGCTACTTCTGCTTTGTTCGAAGATGACCTTGGCTCTTCGATACATATGCAAATGCTCCGCTGTAATGATTTTTGCCGGCCGCTTCAGCCAAGCATAATAAGCTGAGCGACTGATACCCATTACTTTGCAAAGCTTGCTCACTGGAAATGCCGAAGATAGCTTCTTAACGGTCTTAAACGTTACTTGGTTTCCTTTAGCAGGAGGGCGCTGGCCTTTTTTAATATCTCTTTTTCCATCCTTAGCTCTTTATTTTCCTTACGTAGTCTTAACAGCTCTGCGCGTTCATTTGCATTTAGACTGGCTCCAGATTGCTCAGCTTCAAACTTAGCTTTCCAGTTATAAAGTATTTTATCTGTGATACCTAAGGACGCTGCTGCTTTGGGTACGCTGTAACCTTGCTCGGTTACTAATGCCACAGCTTCTTGCTTAAATTCAGCCGTATAATTTCT
>CAYZOE010000119.1:0-12260 GCA_964479805.1 uncultured Pseudoalteromonas sp.
TTCTTGCTACTGAAAGTATGATACGTTCATCTGCTGTATCCCAATCTAGGTTGGTATTTTCAGCGGCCACTTCAATATTAAAACCTTCGTAGCTTGTCTGATAAGCTAGACGATAGTGATGGTAAGATTTGCCAGTTGCTTGCCAACTATATTTATCACCATCTAATGAATTTGAGATATCAAAACTGGCCCTTAGGTTGTGGTTCGGCGCAAGCTCGACGGTGTGTGCCACCATCGCTATCGTATGGCCTGCATCTGTTCCGAAATAATCCCAGCTATACCAGAAGTTAAACTCGGTATTACCTAGCTCATTGTTAAAACCGAACTTGGCATATACTTCAGGGTAGTTACCGTCACTAGAAGCGCTGTCACCATGATACGTGTAATAAGCGATACCATAGTCAATGCTCCATTGGCTGTTTAATTCAGCGTAGCGGCCTAAATAGAAATCCCACTCTAAGTTAGTGTCAGTACCAAAATCGACATTCGATGCCCAAGAGCCAGCATATACGCCATTATCGAATGCTTTATCAAGGCTCGCTTGAATAGCAGGGCCATTATCGGTTTGGCTAACACCATTGAAAGTATAATCAGATGCGCCAGTAATGGTTGTACTCCAATCTGCCATTGCCAAATTTGAGCATAGCGCGAGAGAAATAAGAGATGTTTTAATCATTGTTGTCATAATTAGCTTACTGTTTCTATTTTTGTATAGTCGATTTCATTTTCTTTTGGTGAACCTTCAATATTGGCTACGGCTTTGTACTTTTGCACTAAGATGTAACCAAAACAGGCGAAGAAAATGCCGATCACAATGGCGCCAACCCATTGGATCTGTAAAAAGTTAAGTTTGAATAGTAGGGTCAACAGAGACAGTGCCGCGATGTTTAGCGCAATGTATTTTGCTTTGCCTAGTTTTTGAACTGTGAGTCCTAAATTATCTGTATATAAACGCACAAGCGAGTCGAGTGAGTTGATCACAAATACAATACCAACAAATACCATAGCAAAATTCACTAAACCATCTGTGGCAATGCCTGCTTCATGGTAGTGGTAAAGCACCGCGAACCAAGCTGCAATTGGAATTGATGGGAATACCAACATCGCAGCAAGTACTTGATAGGTCTTTAGTCCGCCCACGAAACGTGAAGTAAATTGACCGATCATGATGCTCCAAGCAAACCACCAGAATAAGTAAAACTCATGGTAATCGTTAATCGGCAATACAAATTGATGCATGTTGGCAAAATAGTCGCCGATCAAAGTAAAGTTATTGAAGTAACCCGAAATCGCACTGTCACCAAATACGAAGGCATTGGCCCACATTAACGCAATTAACCCAATGAATACCCAAGTGGTAGTGATACTTAAAAAGCGCACATATTTAATGTCAGTGCTTGAGTAAACAGCAAACGCTATGGCTGCAAATACAATGAGATAGAAAGTTGGAATGACCGACTCGCCATCACCCATACTCGGTAAATACCAAGGTAAGTTTGAAAGTAATAGATATGCAGTAAACGCACAGGTACCGATGATCACCACGTTATTAATAAGTTTTACTAGAGGGATCTCGAAGAACTTTACTTTAGGTTCAATTACACAGAAATAAAAGCAGGTAAGGAAGTAGAATCCCCAGATCAGGAAACCCCAAAAACCAAACTCGATAGCAAGTGGGTTTGTGAAGCCATATTCTGGGCTTGCGTTTATGTCTGCATAACCAGCAAACTCAGTGAGTGGAAACATCACTAAGCCAACATCTAGGCCTGAAGTAAACAAGATAGCAATAAAGGTAAAGGTTTTGACCGGTGTCACACCGACCACTTCGACGTTGCCCCATTTATATATAATGAAAGCAATTGAAAGTAGGGTAAATAAAATGCCCGCACTAAGCCATAAGGTCATTGTCACACTCCCAAAATAAGTAGAAATAACTCATATTTTCTCCCGTTATGATTGTTATATGTCGTTGCTCTCATTCAACCTAAACGGCTCACAGTGAGAACAAGGTGCAGCAATAAAGTGCACCTGTGTGATTCTTTTTATCTTTGCTTGTTACGCCAATCTTCATGTAAATGCACCTTGGCATTCATAGGTGCTAATGGTGCGTTTCCTAAAATCATATCTGCGGCTTTTTCAGCGACCATAACAGTCGGTGCATTCAAATTGCCATTTGGAATAGTTGGAAAAATGGAAGAGTCCACCACTCGCAGGCCTTGAATACCGTGAACTTGAGTTTGTGAGTTCACAACGGCCATTTCATCTTCGCCCATCTTGCATGAACAAGAAGGGTGGTAGGCACTCTCAACGGCTTGTCGAACAAAATCATCAATCTGTTCATCGGTTTGAATATGTTCACCAGGTTGAATTTCGCCATCGCGATACTCATCAAAGGCAGGTTGAGAGATGATCTCTCGCGTGAGGCGCACACAGGCTCTAAAGCCTTCAATGTCGTCTTGGTGTTGCAAGTAATTAAACTGAATTTTCGGCGGCACCTGCGGGTCACTTGACTGAATGGTCACACTCCCTCGGCTCTTAGGTTTGTTATGCCCGACATGCACTTGGAAACCATGGCCATCAAATGCAGACTTACCATCGTAACGGATCGCCGCTGGTAAAAAGTGATATTGAATATCAGGCCATTCAATACCTGCTTTTGAGCGAATGAAAGCACAAGATTCAAAGTGATTTGTAATGCCAAGCCCTGATTTATTTAATACCCATTCAGTGCCAATCAAGCCCTTCGAAATCAAACCTAGTTTACCGTTTAAAGTAATTGGCTTTTTACACTTGTATTGGAAATAAAACTCAAGGTGATCTTGTAAGTTTTTACCGACTCCCGGCAACTCATGCTTAACTTCGATACCCGCATTTTCTAAGGCTTTGCGTTCACCGATACCAGATAATTGCAGAATATGAGGAGAGCCTATTGGGCCCGCGCTTAATATAACTTCTTTACTAGCATCCGCTTGGCATACTTTATCACTCACACGATATTCAACGCCTGTGGCTTTTTTATCGAGCAAACAGACCTTACTGACAAGGGCACCTGTGACCACAGTTAAATTATTGCGATGTTTAATTGGGTCTAAATACTCGCGAGAGGTTGAGCTACGCACGCCGCCTTTTACTGTCATGTGCATAGGGCCAAAGCCTTCTTGCTGCTCACCATTGTAGTCCCTTGTGACTGGGTATCCGGCTTGAGCGCCCGCATCAATAAAGGTGCTATAAAGCGGGTTTTTCATTTCATTACCGTTGTTGACGCCCAGTTCACCTCTACCACCACGATAAGTGTTTTCGCCTTGGTACCAGCTCTCAGCTTTTTTGAAATAGGGCAAGCAGGCTTGGTAACCCCATCCTTGTGCACCGTGCGCTTGCCATTCATCAAAGTCTTTGGCGTGCCCTCTAACGTACACCATGCCATTTATTGATGATGACCCACCTAATACTTTGCCACGTGGGCAGTGCATTTTTCGGTTGTCTAAATAAGGTTCAGCTTCAGTATGAAATTGCCATGCATACTTGTCAGTATTCATTGGAATAGACAGCGCAGTAGGCATCTTGATAAAAATACTTTTATCAGAGCCACCTGTTTCTAGTAATAGCACCTTGTTTTTTGCATCCGCTGAAAGGCGATTTGCCAGCACACAGCCCGCAGAGCCTGCACCGACGATGATGTAGTCGTACTGCATATTAGACTCCTAAAATGGGCTTTCGATTTGACTCATACCCACATAAACCGACTTGGTTTGTGTATAGCTATTTAAAGTCTCGATGCCATTTTCGCGACCAATACCTGATTGTTTGTAACCGCCAACTGGCATTTCGGCAGGGGAGTTGCCATAGCTATTTATCCAACAAATACCGGCCTTAAGCTGGTGGATAACACGGTGCGCGCGTTGAATATTTTGACTAAATACACCGGCGCCTAACCCTAGCTCAGTATTGTTAGCGCGCGTGATCACATCAGCTTCATCTTCGAAAACTAACACGCTCATAACTGGGCCAAAGATCTCTTCTCTGACAATGGTCATGTCGTCAGTACAGTCAGTAAAAATAGTTGGTGCAACGAAGTAACCATTAGGGGCAGATTCAGGCGATAAAGCATTGCCACCAGTTAGTAAAGTGGCACCTTCGGCTTTGCCTTTTTCGATGTAATCCAGCACCAACTCTTGGTGTTTTTTGGAAATAAGCGCGCCCAGATTAACATTAGGATTAAGGGGATCTCCTGCGATAATATTTGCTTCAGTGCGCGCTTTAAGCTCTTTAATAAATTGCGTATAAACCGATTTGTGAACATATACACGAGTACAGTTAGTACAGATCTCGCCTTGAGTATAAAAATTGCCCAACATGGCCGCACTTACAGCTTCTGCGATATCGGCGTCATCAAATACGATTAAAGGTGATTTGCCGCCAAGCTCCATGGTCGCATCTTTTAAATTCGATGCTGCGCTCTGCATGACTTTTTTACCTGTGCCAACTTCGCCAGTGAACGATACTTTTTCGATCTCAGGATGTGTTGTCAGCCATTGTCCGACTTCTGCAGCACCCTGCACGACGTTGAATACACCTGCAGGCATGCCTGCTTCAATGAAGACTTCAGCCAGCTTAATTGCACCTAGAGGTGTTTCTTCTGATGGTTTAAAGATTAAAACATTACCAGCAGCAAGAGCGGGGCCTGATTTCCAACAGGCAATTTGTAGCGGGTAGTTCCATGCGCCGATACCTGCACAAATACCTAAAGGCTCTTTGCGGGTATAGAAAAAGTCGTTACCAACGGGTTGTTGTGTACCGACTTGTGTTGGTGCAAGACCTGCAAAGTACTCAATCACGTCAGCGCCAGTTTGAATGTCGACGCAGTCCGCTTCTTGAATTGGTTTTCCTGTGTCTAATACTTCAATTTTTGCTAGCTCGTCGTTACGTTCACGTAATAAGTACACTGCTTTATTTAGAATTCGACTTCTTTCGATTGGAGCCATTGCTGACCAAGCTGCAAAACCTTCGCGTGCACTGGCAATGGCTTTTTCTTGAATTGACTCATCTGCAACTTCGACATGGTAAATCACTTCGTCAGTTGCAGGGTTTTTCACTGCAAAAGTTTCTTTGCTTTGGTTTGGCACAAATTGGCCATGGATAAAGTTCTGATAAACAGGTGTGGTCATTTTTAAGCTCCACAAGATGAAATGAGGGAAGACACATAATGTTTTGCAAGCTGCTCAGCTTGCTTAAATTCTTGCTCGGAGGCCTTACTTAAAACAGCCCTTAGCCATAAGCCATCGATCGTACCCGCTGCTAATTTAGCCGCGCGTTTGGCATCGTTTTCTGGCATTAACGTTTTGAAAGAAAAGGCTAGGTTACTGTATAAGCGTTTTGCATTTACGGTTTGTAATCGGTGCAATTGTTCATCGTGCATTGATTGCGCCCAAAAACTTAACCAAGTTTTTGTGCTACTGGTTTGTTGTTGAATAACTGAAAAGTTAGCTTCAACAATGAACATTAACCGCTCTTCAGCAGAGCAATGTTGCTGAGTTTTACTGATCAAACTGGTTTTCAAACTATTTAATAAAAAGCGTACAGTGGCCTCGATGAGACCCTGTTTTCCCCCAAAGTAATGGCTAATGATCCCTGAGGATAAGCCCGCTCTCTTACTGATGCTGTTTATGGTCGTGGCATGTAAGCCCACTTCTGCGACCGACTCTAACGTTGCTTCAATGAGTTGTTGGCGACGTATCGGTTCCATTCCTACTTTTGGCATAACTTTTTATTAATTGACCATTCAATTAAAATAAATTCTATAGAGTTCTAAGTAGTTCTTCAAGTTTATTACGAATTCTGAACTTTTTTTTAGATGATTTAATTCCCCTATCTTATTGTTTTTAATGGTCTTTGTTTTGTGTTTTTTTACTTTCAATTATTTTTGTTTGAGTAGTTAAATTTATAGTTAAAATAATTTGTGTTTGTAGCTTTTTTCTGGCTGTAAATGCTAATTTGGTTGTTTAGTAGCAATCTATATAAGTATGTCATCTCACGTGTAAATACATACTTGTATGGTTAGTAACATTTAATTATTTTTTGGGCTTTTCTAGTAAATGGACTAATGATAAGAAGCTTATTTGGTAAATGGCTTTATCGCATCTTTTACTATTAACCAAAATAAAAAGGTTAGTACCCTAAGCTTTTACGAAATATATTAAATAAAAACAAATTAGAAATAAAAAATGCAACATTACAAGTGTCACTAACCAGAAATCAACTTATTTTCGTTTTAGAAAAATTACTTTCATATCTAATTATTCTCCACATAAAAATAAAAGTTATACCTAAAAGATAAAACTTTAATAAAAAATCATTTAAAAACATATGTTTATAATTCTAACAGGGGGGCTTAACTTCTGTTCGGTCAAAAAGTTCAAAAAACAAACTTGATGATTTGAGTTCTAATGATTAGTATAGTAACTGAATAAGCAAAATATAGAGGAAATCATGAATACATATAAAAACCTTACAGAGTTTTTCTGTTTTTACACTATTCTTTCTGTTGGTTATGTTTTCGCTTTATGTTCTGAAATCGTAAACTACAGCCCAAAGTGGTCTCTCTCGAACCGCTAACATCAGTATGGTCAGTTCGCTGACCTCCAAAACCTACTCACTCACAACTAAACTGTCGTCAGAATTATTATCAGTCCTTTTTTGAGATGTTTAATTCTAGGTATTTCAAATACCGAGTTTTATTTCATAACAATTACCTTTCTTAATTTAGAACAGATACCTTAAAAAGAGCGTCCCATGATCCGTTTAAGTTTTAAAACATTATGTTACTGCCTGCCATTTTAAACATTTACATTGACTAGGCTGTCAATGTATTCATCCGAGCTAAACCGAGTAGAACATTTTTTGAAGTTGGCTTCGGCAACATCACTTGTCAAAGATAGTCTTTGCAGGATATTAAAAAATATTTGATACGTTTTAAATTGCTTTGAACCTATTTGTTTTGCTGACATAGAATTTTAAAAGTGTGTACACCAGAGTTTTGATAAAACTGACCCAATCTTCATGCAGATTGGCATCAGGGAATAAGAATTTATCTTCTGAGGTAATATTTTTAAAACTACGTAAAATAAGCTTATAAATATAGCCATTCTAACTAGTTTTCTCCTCAAACGGTAATTTGATTCGAGTTCTAATAATTGTTAATATATTTCGAATACAAAGTATTTGAAATCCGCTTTTCGTCACATTTGCCTTGGGTGGATTTATAAAACAATGAAAAAAAATAATCTTAATGATTTGCGTGATTTTTTGTGTATCTTAAAGTTTCAAGTCAAACTATTTTCGATAATGGTTTGTATTTAGTAAGTGTTTTCTCGCATTAACTTATTTTGGAGAGATAATGTCAGCTGTATCAAACAGTTATTACGACTGCGATGAAATTGTTGAATTTAATCAAATCCGCCACGGTCAGTTAAACAGCCGAATTTATGTTACTGACGCGACTATAAAGGCACCTAATACGTTTCATGATGTGTTGCTTCAAGTTGCCCTTTCACAAGGGTACGGCAAAATTATTGCGAAAATAAAAGGCTCGCAGTTACTTTCTTTTTTAAAAAAAGGCTACAAAATTGAAGCAACAGTACCTGGTTATTTTGGTAATGAGGATGCGGTATTTATTTCTTATTTTCTCGATAAAAATCGAGAGTGCAGCAAGTTAGCTACACAATATGATGTGGTTGTTGCTGATGCGATTAAAGCAAGAGTTTGGCATGCTGGACAATTTAATGAACCCGTTCAATTTAGAAAGTGCAATCAAACAGACCTTCGAGCACTTAGTAAGCTTTATGCGCAAGTTTATTCTAACTACTCGTCACCCATTAGTAATGAAAACTTTATCAAGCTAAGTATTGAACAAGGCATACAATACTATTGTGCGGATTATATGGGGATCCTAGTAGGTTGTTTGCGAGTCGAATTAGATAAAGACACTAATAACGCGCGTGTATACGATTTAGGTGTAATGTCACAGTTTCAAAATCAAGGTATTGCATCAGCCCTGTTGAATAGGGTTAAGTATGCTTTGCAGCAACAAAATATAAGATATGTTTATACTTTATGCCTAGCAACGTCTTTACCTATTAACAAGGTGTTTGCACAGCAACAATATGAATATGGCGGTCGGTTAATGAATAATAACCGGATCGAAGATGAATTTAAGTCAATGAACTTATGGTTCTGTAAATTAGATAGTTAATCAATAAAATTGGGCAGCAACCTAGTAGCTGCCCAATTTTGCGAAGGCTATTCAGTCCCTTGCTTTTGACTGCTCAAATGCATTGGATCGATTTCAAGTACTGGCGCTGCATCAATCTCAGTCGCATCCATCATACAAGCAATGCGCTGCATAGAAGAAAGGAGCAAAGATTGTTCCCACTCTTCTAATTGACAAAATTTCTGTATGAAATGCTCTTGTAACGGTTGTGGCGCATCAATTAAAGCTGCTTTACCATCATCTGTTAAGAATAGGCTTACACGGCGTTTATCTTCGGAGCTTCGAACCCGTTGAATTAAGTTTCTATTCTCAAGCCTATCTAATATATTGGTAACCGTTGCTGCACTTAGATTGATCTGCTTAGCCACTAAGCTTGCAGTGACCCCTTTTACTCGAGCAATTTCTTGCATGATTAATAATTGTGGTCCTGTAAGGCCAGAAGATTTGTTCAATTGCTTCGAATGTAAATCAATTGCACGTATGACTTTTCTAATTGAGACGAGTAGCTCTTCGTATTTTTCCATGATCACGCCACCTTATTAAATTTTGAAAGAATAATACCACTAAGATATTCATTGAAACACGAAATATTTGATAAGCGCTTTGTAAGTTTGTTCCTATAAATACATAACTTGTAAATTTTTTGTTCTTTTATAAAAAATAAATTAATCCTTTTGCATTAAATTTATTGATCTTAATGCTGTCGCTCATATAATGTTCACAAAAAGTGCATAGTCTGCACGAGTGTGATGGTGTTATCTATGCGGTATATCTTCTTAGTCCTGTCCTTGCTTTTCTCTTCTTTAGGGTTTGCTAAACCTCCTATGGTGATAGACATCATTCAAAGTGAAAACTTCACACATAGATATCAAAATTTCTTAAATGGTCGTTCAGTCCAAGAAGTTAATGACTTTCATGCAACGACTAAAGGCTCTCACATAGAAATTGTTGAAATGATCCTTTTACAGCAAGCCCTAATTCTAGGTGGAATAGATAAACCGATTGTTTTTAACCCGAAACCCTCAGTAAACATTTTAGAATATTCAGATTTGATTTCTGGCGACAGCCTTATTTTGGCACGCTCAGTTTGGCATGAAGATATTCTCGATTATCGGGGCTCACTCTATGTCAGTGAACCCCTTGTTAAGTTTGGTGAATATGAAGCTGGTTTATATGTGGCAAAGCGTAACCTTCATCTTCATAACATTCAAAAAAACCAACTGGATAACTTAACAGTAGTTGCTAATCCAAGGTGGAAAGTAGATTGGCGAGCTTTACATAATACGGAATTGAGCATAGTCAGTTTTATAGGTCCTTGGGAAACCATGTTAGAGATGGTCGAAACCAACGTTGTCGATACCATGTTGATTAATTTTAGTGTAAGCGAAACCCTTGAACTAAACTTCGAAAATAGGCTTTATGTTCCAATTAATAATTTGAAGGTTTTTTTACCTGATTCAAGACATTTTGTAGTCAGTAAGCGTCACCCAGAAGGAAAAGCGGTATTTGAGGCATTAAATAAAGGTTTAGCGATTTTGCGAGAAAATGGCACGATAGAAAAAGCGTTAAAGCAGTCAGGTTTCATAAATGAGAAGGTCACGGATTGGCAAACAATAAATATACAGATGCTAAATCCGGGGCAAAAATGAGTAAATGTTTTCAAACCTTTTTTGCATTACTGTTTTTCTTTTATGGCTTCGAAGCTTTAAGTAAAAGCACCTCGACGACAAAATTGCAGACTAAGCGTTTTGCTGAGCTGCCAGCAAAGCTAGAAATTTATAAAAAAGCAGTTTTAGCCACCTATGATTTAAAGCTACTTCCAAATTTAAAATCTTTAGAGCAAGAGGCTCAAGCCGTAGATAATAAAAGTGTGCAAGCCGAGGCACTTTTGCTGGTAGCGCTTCTAAAACATCGTTATGGAGATTACCGAGAAAGCTTAACGTTAAATCAAGCCGCTTTGGATATTGCTATGGAATTGCAAGATCCAGGCTTATTAATAAAAGTATATTTATCAATTGTTGGTTTAGAAGTGTCACTGGAGCGTTTTAAACAAGCCAATGAAAAAATGCAAAAAATTGATTTGTTGATGGCGCAATTACCAGCGGTGAGCCGTTTGAAAGCAAAAATAAATTTATGGAAATCACGTATTTATTTTCATCAAGGCAGCTATTTACAAGCGCTTTATGTGCTTGATAGTGAAATAAATAAGTCGAATGCCAATAAGGATGTTTTTGTTGAGCTATTAATTGAAAAAGCAAAAGTTAAACTGAGGCTCGGTGAGCATATTGAGGCACAAGACTTCCTAGATCAGATTGCTCATTACAATATTGGCAATCAATACCAATACACCCAATTGATAATTAAAGTTCTACAAGCAAAGGTTTATTTACAGGCTGGTCTGTTTGTAAAAGCAATTTTAACTGCGCAAGATGCGTTAAAGAGTACTTTTCATACCCGTTTCTTAGAGCAGCAAGCCGAATTACAACATACTTTGGCGTCGAGTTTTGCTCAAATTCAAGATTATCAATGGGCTCATTTATATTTGAAGCGTTTTGCATTTACACAAAAGGCATTAGACCTTCAGAAGAGAAACAACAAACTCCTTCAATTAGAGGCCAAATTTGATTTTGAGCAGCAGAAGCAGCAGCTGACTTTGCTAGAAAAAGAAAATGCGATAAAGCAGCAGCAGATTATGCAACAAAAACAGGCAATCGAAAATACTGCGCTTACCCAGCAACGTATCATTCTCATTGTTGTACTGCTTTTTACCTTTTTGTTTTTTATGTACTGGCGTTGGCAAAGTAAACGCACATTAAACATTTTAGAGCAGCAAGTTGCAGAGCGAACTCAGGAACTGGCGCTAAGAAATAAACAACTACAAACATTAAGCTACACCGATAGTTTAACGAACTCTTTCAATCGCCACTTTTTATTTACGCATATTGACGAGTATTTACCTCAGGGGAATTTCTCAGAGTCAACTATTATGTGTTTGATAGATATCGACCACTTTAAGCAAATCAATGACAGTTATGGGCACAACGCGGGTGATGTGGTGCTGAAGTCGTTTGTTAAAGTGCTAAAGAGTACGATTAGGCAAAATGACGTTGTAATCCGCTGGGGTGGAGAAGAGTTCTTGCTGATTATGCCGAACATTTCTCGAAAGGCAGCTGCGGAAATTCTTGAACGGATCAGACTAAATATTGAAGAGTATGATTTTACTGCGAACAACGAGCGTATTTCTGTGACAGCTTCATTTGGTTTTACACCTATTCCGCTAGTTCACGACAAATCAATTTTAGATTGGGAGCAAACAATTGAACTGGCAGACTTCTGCTTATATCTAGCGAAAAATGGAGGGCGGAATGCTTGGGTTGGTGCGACAGGGCTGGTCGATCATGAGCCTTTTGATGCAAAATCAATTTTACGAGATACACGAGCCTTAATTACGCAACGTAAGTTAAAAGCAATCTCAAATCGTGAAGATATTATAAAGTCGCTTTAACATGATAAACTTGGCAAAAAGTTTGTCACAAAGAGCGTACTAGTGCTGCCAATAGAGTCGGTTTATTCACAACTTAACGAATCTCTCATATCTCACCCCACGGTATTATTACAAGCGCCACCTGGTGCGGGTAAGTCAACTTGGCTGCCAATGCAATTAATGCAATCAGGACAATATAAAAAAATTGTCATGTTAGAGCCAAGAAGACTAGCAGCACGCAATATTGCAACATTTTTAGCCTCTCAATTGGGGGAGGCTGTCGGTGAACAGGTCGGCCTCAGAATTAAACAAGAAGCGAAAATCAGTGCACAGACTCGTTTAGAGATTGTCACCGAAGGGGTCTTAACACGCATGCTGCAGCAAGACCCGGAATTAGACGGTATTGATCTACTTATCTTTGATGAATTTCATGAGCGTTCATTACAAGCGGATATAGCGCTGTCTTTATCTCTGGAAAGCCAAAGTGCACTGAGAGATGACCTTAAAATC
>CAYZOE010000120.1:0-4199 GCA_964479805.1 uncultured Pseudoalteromonas sp.
AAACCACACACCCACATTAAGAAAGGCCGAGCACCTGCAACAAAAATGCTGCGGTATGCTGCCTGTACTTCATTCACTTTGGTTTGGGCCAGTTACGGTCTTTGCGCTAGTCGTTGCTTTATTGTATCAAGAGTTAGCTCTTCTTCTCTGGAGGTAAACAACTCGTCTAGAACATCGCCAACTGTTTTTACTGGTTCAGCGGTCCCAAAGTTAAATACTTTTGATAACCAGCCCATCACTTACCCTAAACTTATTAATCATGCTCATAGGATCTTTACTAAACCTTTGCCCCAAATTATTCAGGCCATTAAAGAGGTGAGGGGCCAAATATGCACCCACACCATTAAAGCCAGGGCGGGCGCTTTCGGCTACTTGCCAAAAGTCAAAGAAACTCGATACCAAGTAAGCCGCAAGCAATGCCATTAGAGCGTTAAAAAAGTAACGACCAAAAGTAAAAGCGTGGGGCGATAAGTAGAGTTGAACAGTAGCCGCAGCCATACTGATAACAACAAACTGCACAATGTGTTTAAGGTGTATAAGGTCCATTATTCAGCGTCCTTGCTTGGGTTTAAGTCGGAGTATTCGGGTATTGCAAAATCAATGTACAACTAGCTTGGCAAGTAACAATTAATACCTTGCATATTTTTTTGCACCAATTTTTTCAATCTAATCTTATCGTGAAGTAAATATCGACGCCCACCATGTTTTCTGATGGGCTATTTAGGGGAGTCTTCTGTAAATAATTAGATTAATGACTCAGTAAAAAACGATTTAAGTTAGAAGAATGAACACTAGAACTAGTCTTTTTATATCTAAGATTAAGTTGATTAGATGCAATTTCCTCGTCTCCGATCACAATACTGAAATTACATTTTTTCTTGAATGCATCTCTAACTCGATAGCCAATGCTATTATTTGAGTCATCGATAAAGCAGGAAATGTTGGCACACTTCAATTGAGATTTTAGTTGCTGACAATAATCAATATGTTCTTTCGAAACAGGCAACAGTACAATTGAATAAGGGTTTAAAGCGACAGGCAGACGACCATGGTAGTGTTCAAGCAAGACTGCGATAAAACGCTCAAGTGATCCCAGCACTGCTCTATGTAAAATAACAGGGTGCTCCTTTTCACCTGCTTCGTTAATAAATGCACAGTCGAATTTTTCTGCGAGAAAGTAGTCAAGTTGAAATGTTCCACATTGCCAGTCTCTCCCCAGTGAGTCTTTAAGAATAAATTCTATTTTTGCACCGTAAAAAGCACCTTCGCCTTCTACAAGTTCAAAAACAATATCTTGTTCAGCCAACCCTTCTTGTAAGAGCATTTCAGAACGATCCCATAATTTATCAGACCCTAGCTTATTATCGGGCCGTAATGAAACTTTAACTTTAATCAACTCTCTGCTAAATCCGAAGAATTGGTACATCTCGAAAAGTAACTGGCAGTAGAGCTTTAATTCATTCTTAATCTGTGCTTCACGACAAAATATATGCCCATCATCTTGGTTAAATGCTCTGAGCCTAAAAAGACCGTTTAATGCACCTGAAGGTTCATTTCTGTGGCAAAGACCAAACTCAGCAACACGAAAAGGTAGCTCTTTGTAGGAGTGAACCATGTCGTTGAATATATTAATGTGAAAGGGGCAACTCATCGGTTTAACAGAAAGGTTATTTTGCGAGAGATGGAACATGTTGTCGCTATACTTCTCACTATGTCCCGAGTTTTGCCAAAGAGAATCGTTTGCAAGGACAGGACTTTTTACTTCTTTGTACTCATATCTATCTAACATTGAGCGTATATAGCCCTCAATACGCCTATACAATTCATGTCCTTTAGGATACCAGTCAACCATGCCTGCGGAGTTTTCTGAAATATTGAAAAGCTGGAGCTGTTTACCAAGTTTGCGGTGCTCATTAATCATTGTTGTCTCACTTTAAGTTTCGTTAATGTGTGACATGAACTGAACATACTAAAAAGGCTGACAATTCATGTCAGCCTTTTTTTAATCAAACAAGTGCTAACACGACAATTAGGTGGTTGTCGTGGTGGTTGTGTTTTTAAAAATTGAAAAGCTTGATTTCACAAAAATACACTATGTTTTGATATAACATATTAAGGCTATTTGAGAGTTGGTTTTAAGTCAATACTGAATCAAATCTTTTTATAAAAATGGCTGCTTACTGCTTCAATTTACTTGTTCAGACCAAGTAAGTGTTCTGAATCAAAGCTGTCTTGATCTTCTTTCTATTACAGCGTCTTAACCTAGCTTCCAAATTTGAGAGATAAAAGTATACTTTTTAAGGTGTTTTTATACATGAAATTTAATTTATATATTGAAAGGGACTTTTGCTCTATAAAGTTATATAAAACAATGCGTTATTGGTTTTATCAAATAGTTTTGTAAAAAATAGCAGGGATGCTCTTTACGACATTTTATACGTAACTGATTATTTTTTATTTTTCTACTGCGTCATACACTAAAAAATATAAAACCTAACTAATAATTTCGATTTTATAATTTTTTTAGGTAGGCAGCCGAACCGAGAATTGAAGTTTTTATAGTTGAATGCAAAAAATAAGTTGCTATGTTTTGCATCCAAACATTTAGCAGAGAATTGTTATTTAATTATCTCGATATCTCTTTGATGATGTAGTGTGATTTGAAGTTCACCTCTGACTTCTTCTACTACACCTGAAGCACAGATAGTTTGCGCTTCTGTGTTGTTAAAGCCTTCCCACTTTTTTTGAAGCTTTTTAGCGATATTTGAATTAACGGAAAAGCTAATATTAGCGTTAGGATATTTTCCATCTACATCGAGTTTGATATTTTCTCTCAATTTTCTTACATCACTTAATTGTCCGCATACAGTGACAGGTGAATCTAGATGATTGTAAGCTTCGTGAGAATCAATTTTATCAGGAGATGAGAATGCAGAAAAAGAAAGCAAAAATATGCAAATTAGAGTTAGCTTGTTCATTATAAATCCTTTATTTATATTGCCTTACAAGACTAAGTTTAGAGCTTGAATTCTATATTTCAAGCCAGTTTATTTTCAAACTACTACAGTGTTTATGTAAATACATCTTTAGATGTCAAATTGAATTTTTACGTAAAATTAGCAACTAGCATTTAGACACAAAAAAAGCGCCATTCGGCGCTTTATACTTTAACTTACATTACTTTGGGATAATGGGTAAATCAAATCTCTGTGTGATGAAGTAGGGTATCTACGATGTCACTGAATTTATTTGCGCGCTTAACTGTGTACAAATTTAAGCCCACTACTTTTGCTAAATCAATCAACCCAAAATAGCCGATAAAATTGCTTTGTGTGTCATCAGTCACAAGTAAAAATTCCGAGCCAGTTTGTTCCATAGTTTTGGTTATACTGCCAACGGTTGACTGCTCAACTTGCTTCAGATTAGTTTGTTGTAGCGCATTGATTGGTATCATAACATCGCCAATTGTGAGCTCTTTACGATGGCAATTTAGTTTGTCTGCGGTCGCTAATATATGACGGCTACCTAGTCTTGCATTTGAAATTAGGCCAACTATTTTACATTTAGCATCAATGACAAAGCTCATTTTATGATGTGTTTTATTTAGTATTAGCTCTACTTCATCAAGATGCGTATCTATTTCAATATGCTGAATTGGGTTAAGCACAAGGTTATGCATTAGCTGCAAAGCTGGTTCATTTTCATCAATTAATTGATTAAATGTGTTAGCAAATTTAACAGGAGCAAAAGTTAAGTTAGATGCAGTTTGTGTTTCTAATGGTGTAAATGCGTTCATGAGTCACCTCTTTTAAAAATTAATAAGCACGAAAGTTCGATATTAATTTTTTATAGGTGGTGCTCTTATAGGGTAAGACTCAATTTGTACTTTAGTAGATGAGATTGAAAGCACAAACTCAGAATGGTTTACCGAGCCTTTGATTTTGTCTGCTGAAGAAATAAACGTGTCGTCTAGATCGTCGATGACACTTACATTATCTTGATCTATCGATACAGAATTTACAGACAAAAGAGTGTCATACTCGGCTGCTTGCGCGGTCGAGACATTAACTAAGTTGAAAACGCAAAGAAGCGTAAGTATCTTAATTATGTTCATACTACACCGTATCCAACACTCTAATTAACCCATAACTTGAATTTATGGGTGACCCGAATAAAAAACAAGACTTAATATGTAACAA
>CAYZOE010000120.1:4299-11740 GCA_964479805.1 uncultured Pseudoalteromonas sp.
TCGTTTTCAGATTTAGCAACAACACAAGTTACCATACAGTCGCCCGTTACATTTACTGCTGTGCGCGTCATATCAAGCAATCGATCAACACCCATAATGATAGCAATACCTTCAACTGGCAAACCTACTTGATTTAATACCATAGCAAGCATGATAAGGCCCACACCAGGCACACCTGCAGTACCCACAGAAGCAAGCGTAGCAGTAAGAATTACCATGAGATAATCACTAATCGTTAAATCAACAGCGAAAACTTGAGCGATAAATACAGTCGCTACCCCCTGCATGATGGCAGTACCATCCATATTAATTGTCGCCCCAAGAGGTACGGTGAAAGACGCGACAGAGTTATGCGCACCTAGCTTCTTAGTGGCTGTTTCAAGAGTTACTGGCATAGTTGCACTTGAACTAGATGTACTAAACGCGAACATGCATGCGTCTTTCATCTTAGTTAAGAAAGTTACTGGGCTTAAACCCGTCAGAATTTTTAAAAGTGCAGAGTAGTTGATGAGTGCGTGAATAAACAGAGCGGCTAAGACAGTAAAGAAGTATTTTGCTAAACCTAGAATTAAACCCATCTCAATGGTTGTAAATAACTTAGCCATTAGACAGAAAACGCCAATTGGCGCTAGGTTCATTAAAATAGTCACAAGCTTGAGCACAACCGTGTTCAAATCATCAAACACTTTAGCAACACGCTTACCTGATTCACCGCTCAGTGCCATAGCAATACCAAATAAAAGAGCAAAAACTATAACCTGTAACATGTTACCTTCAGCCATCGCATTGATTGGGTTAGTAGGGAACATGTTGATGATAACTTGAGCCAGGGTTGGTGCTTGTTTGGCGTCAAATGCTGCTTCAGTAGGTACGTCATAACCTACCCCAGGGCTTACTAATAGAGCAAGTGAAATTGCCACAGTGATAGCTACAGCTGTTGTGGTTAAATAAAGTGCGATTGATTTACCACCTAAACGGCCTAACTTTTTAGGGTCGCTTAAGCTACATGTACCACACACCAAAGAAATGAAAACTAATGGCACAACCAGCATTTTTAAGCTGGCAATGAAAATTTGCCCGCCTATGTGAAATAAGCCGTCTACAAAAAAGCCTTTTAAAGCTAAATCGAATAGTCCTAGAGGGATTAAAACGTCTTCTTTTTCACCAAGAATAAATTGAAAAAGCAGGCCTAGAAAAACACCCGCAACCATGCCCAGCATGATGCGAGTGGTTAAACTCATCTTATTATTTTGTGTCATATCGATTGTTAGATTTTTTTAAATTCGTAATAGCCTACCAGCATGGTGCTCTGAGACCAAAAAAAAACGTCAAATAGTTAAGAAAAAGTTGTGATTTTTAATCACTTTATAAGGTAACATGAGGCGATAATAATTTTAATTCAGCTAGGGAGAGAGGTTAATGCCTTTAATGCGCTGGTTTAGCATATTACTGTTTTCCTTTTTAGTCACTGCATGTGGTGGTGGCGGAACGATAGATAAAACCGATAACAATACTGGAGATGGTGGTGCTTCAAATGATTATCAACTTACGTTATCGATTTTAGAACAAACGACAGAGCTTTCTCTAGATACGCCCCTCACAATCGAAGCAACGCTGAGTAATGATGGAGCTGCTGTAGCCGATACCCGAATTAATTTCACAGCTGATGAATATGCGCGTTTTGATGGTCCGGCATCTGTACTTACCAACAGTGAAGGAAAGGCAACTGTTAAGTTGTTACCAACTGATAAGCAGGGTGCTGGTGCGGTGAATGCGTCTGTATCTTTTTCTGAAACAACATTAGAAGAGCAGATTGACTTCACATCACTTGGAGGTGGTGGCTTAAAAATTAGTGTGTCTATAAAAGATACTGACGGTGCTGTGATCAACCAAGATAACCCGCTTTCAACTTCAAGGCCTGCTATTGTTACTGTTGAAGTGATGAATGATAACACCCCAGTTTCGCAAGCTGTTGTAGAGTTAGACACAGACCAAAGAGCGGAGCTTGATTACGACAGTGGCTTAACAGAATCTGACGGTAAAGCAGTTTTTTTCTTAACGCCTAACACAACTAGTGGTCCGGGTTTTGTAACAGTCACTTACAAAGGTACACTTAATGAACAAAGTGACGATGTCATTTCAAGAGGTTACTTTTTCACCGAAGGTTTTAGTACCAGCAGTATTTCTTTGAATATTGAAATGTCTGATGCAGATGGCAATCCAATTACAACTTCAAATCGTTTAAGTGAAGATAAAAATGCAACAATTATTGTTACATTGTCAGAAGACTCTAAGCCATTGTCTGAGAAATTCATTATTATCAATGCGGGTAATAAGGGGATTACTGTTCCTGCTGACGGTCGTGTTGTAACCGACTTAAATGGTCAGGCGACAATTACTTTGTTGGCAAACACAGAGAGTGGAGTTGATGCGCTGACAGCAACCTATATACATAACGATACTGATGTTGTTGCGGTTAGCCCTTACTACACAGCAAGCAACCCTAAATTTGATGCTGATCCTTACAAAATTTTATTTACTGCGAAAAATCCATTAACTAATGAACCATCAATCACATTAGCTGGTGGCAGTGCGTTAACCTTAGAAGCACAGGTTTTACTTAATAATGAGCCAGTAACGAATACCCGTCTGCAATTTGAAGTTGACCAATATGCAAGGCTAGATCATTCTTCAGGTTCAATCTTAACCAACCAAGAAGGTGTTGCGTCAGTTAACTTACTTGATAATGATTTGGAAGGCGCAGGTAAAGCGACGGTCAGTTTTGAAAAACCAGATGGCAACACAATTTCTTCAAACATCTTCTTTGATAGTGCAGGTACCGGCGGAATTAGTTTAACTATTGGTGATGTTTTAGATAAAGATGGAAATAATATTACAGAAGAGAATAAAGTTTCAGCTGAAACTGATGGGTTTGTAACAGTAGCCTTGACTGAAAACAATCAAGGCGTAGCAAATGCGCTTATCTTAGTTCAAGGCGACGCTATTGGTTCTACTATTCCTAGCAATGGTAAAATAGTCACTAATACTGAAGGAGTTGCAACCTTTAAGCTTAGACCAACAACCGAAGCTGGTTTAGGTGAATTTACGGTTACATATCAACAAACTGAAAATTTAGTCTTCAGGCAGTCCGGATATTATCAATCTGAAGGCAATCCTAATATACCGGATACCAGTAAAAATAATATAGATGTGAGAATTTTAACGGGCTGTGTAGATGGATGGGATGCTAACAGGAACGAAGTCAGGTTAGACCCTACAGATTCTAACACTAAATGTATTGACTCTGCGCAGTTGAGTTCTAACGAACTTGCTGAAATTTATGTTTTAGTGACGCCTGTTAACAACGAAACAGCTTACGGTAGAGAAATCGTTTCAGTTGAAACAACTCTAGGTCAAGTTTTACCTACTAACGGTACGGCTTTAACAGACGATCAAGGCGTTGCATTGCTTAAGTTTCAGCCTGGGGACACTGGTGGAGCAGGTTCAGTGACTGTGACATTCAGAGGCGAGTCAAATACAGCTAATTTCAGTGTAGGCGTTGTTGATATCAAGATTGAATTAGCCGATGGCTTGTTAGAAGGTGTTGATGAACTCAAAGCGGGTGGTAGTACAATTATCACTGCAACTTTGACAGACGAAGAGACGGGTAATCCAATCTTAACTCCTACAGATGTAACCTTTTCTTCCGTATGTGCGGCCAGTAACGAGGCTGAGCTAGACTCTTTAGTGAAGTCTTCAAATGGCATCGCGACTGCAACTTATCGTGCTAATGGTTGTGTAGGCAAAGATATCATCACTGCGACAATTGAAGCTGGTGGTAATAATGCCGTTCAAACTCTAGAACTTACGGTAAGTAAAGCTGAAGCTCAGGCATTAAAGTTCTTAACAGATAATGATGGCTTTGAACAATTTATTGCTCTACCACCAGGTGAAGGTGGCGCACCAACCCTTTCTGTCGTTGAATTCCAACTTCTGGACGTTGACACAAGGCCAATCAAACAAAAAAGAATCGACTTTAGATTAACAGACTCTACAGGCGCAGCGTCTTTAACTCAAACAACAAGTAGCACAAATAATGAAGGTAAAGCTCAAACAACGGTGACTTCTGGCACTGTACCCGGCCCATTAGTTGTGCAAGCTTGTTATATTCCTGATGAATTAATAGCTCAAGGTAAGGAAGAAAATAAGCCCGTAACATGCTGGGCTGATGAAGTCAAAAGATGTGACGATACTCCAACAGCAGATGGTTGCCCTGAAAGTGGCTATATTCCAGTTGAAATTGGTGATCAAATAACAGGTATCTCATCACGCATTTTATTAAGCTCAGGCGTGACTGATCAAGACAGCTTTGATGCTGCTTTAGTAACTAGGAATATCAATGCTCTAGATTATCTTGGCGCAACAGTAGATATTAGAATTTATTTTGGTGATCAATTTAATCAGCTTAGTGGAGATGGCGTTACTGCGACTGTTGTTACAAGTTCAGGCGTTGTTGGCACACTCGATGGTGAAGATCTCACGCCACTTTATAACTGCTCAAGTGTTGATGCAACTTGTACTTTAACATGGCGAAGACAAGGTGATATTCCTTTCTCGGAAAGTGGTTGGGAAAACCAAATTGGTGATGTATGTGATACATACTTCGGTGAACCTGCACCATGTATTGGTGCTTACCCAACTACAGACGACAGCGTTATAGATGATGATGAGATAGTTAACAATATTGTACAAGGTGGTCGAGTTAACATTTTAGTTGTCGCAAAAGGGCAAGAAACCTTTATAGACAGACCAAGCGACGTGAACAGTGATGGCGAAGTTACACTAGAGCGAAAAAATGGTCTTTTTGACGAAGGTGAATTTTATCAAAGTTATGACCGACCTGAGCCATTTATCGATCTAAATGGTAATGGCAAGTATGATGGTAATGTAGTTTGTTCTGATGACTCTTGGGATGATGTGTGCAGTCCTAGAAATTCAGATGGTGGTGTATTTGAAACTTTTCGGGATACAAATAATGATGGCTTGTACACTCAAGGTAATGGTATCTACGATGGTTTGCTTTGTGGTGAAACAGCTCAAGCATCTGGAAAATGTAATAAAGGGCTCATTGAAGTAAGACGCAACTTAGAGCTCGTGCTTTCAGATGACGATCCATTTGTACGTTTCGCAGTAAATAAAGAAGATGTTGATCTGACTATAGACAACAACTTAGATGGTCAGCCTGATGAGTTGCAAGAAAATACAGCTTGTGCGAATGTTACACTTCCGGCACTTGATGATGATGGTAACGTGATCAGAGATTCTGAAGGCGAAGTTGTTTATGCAATTATACAAGAGTTAGAACCTATTACAGGTCATGATGACTTATGTGATATCAAGCAAGTTACGCTTGGTGATAGAGGTGTTGAAGGGTTAAATGTTTATATTTATTTTTCGGACAGAAATGGCAACCCTCTTCCAGCAGGTACTGAAGTTGAGATCACCAGTACTAATGGTAAGTTGGATGTAAGTAACCTTAACTCAGTTATTCCTAGTACAGGTAGGGTTGAATCAGATTATGCTATAGCTTCCCTTTCTAGAGAGGTTGAATCTAACGGTCAAGAGAAAGGCTTGTTAACAATTCAATTTACCTTCACCAAACCGGACGGTGAAGTTAAGGTTGTCACTAAAGAAATCGACGTCCTTGACGCCAACCCATAACCCTTCTTGAAAAAATGCCAACCTAACGGTTGGCATTTTTGTATTGTTTCTATTATATTGCGCAGCTTACTTATTGCTTGATACGTTTTTGCTTAAAATTGCAACAAAAATTGTGTAATTAATCATTAATCAGCTAAAACTTTGTATTAAAAGCTTGTAACAATAGGTGTTTGTAGATATACCTATAAATATTCACGCCCGATGGGCATACATCAAGATGAGTCAGAATAGGCAGCTATGGGCAAATCGTTAGTAATTGTAGAGTCACCTGCAAAGGCGAAAACAATTAATAAATACTTAGGCAAAGACTACATTGTTAAATCAAGTGTAGGTCATGTGCGCGACCTTCCGACCTCTGGGGCAGGCAAAACAAAAGGGGTTGCGACCAAGTCTCCTGCAGAAGTAAGAAAAATGTCCCCGGAAGAAAAAGCCATATATAAGAAGAACAAAGATTATGCGAATTTAGTCGCTCGTATGGGTATCGATCCTGAAAAAGGATGGGAGCCACATTACGAAGTACTTCCAGGCAAAGAAAAAGTCGTACAAGAACTTAAAAAACTCGCAGAAAATGCTGACCATATCTATCTCGCAACCGATTTGGATAGAGAGGGAGAGGCAATCGCTTGGCATCTTGAAGAAATCATTGGTGGTGGGCCAGAAAAATACAAGCGCGTTGTTTTCAATGAGATCACTAAAAATGCGATACAACAAGCATTCGAAGCGCCAGGTCAGTTAAATACAGACATGGTGTATGCGCAACAGGCACGCCGCTTCTTGGATCGTGTCGTGGGCTTTATGGTTTCACCTTTATTGTGGCAGAAAGTAGCTCGTGGTTTGTCTGCGGGCCGTGTACAGTCTGTTGCTGTAAGACTTCTTGTAGAGCGTGAACGGGAAATTAAAGCGTTTATTCCAGAAGAGTATTGGGATATTCACGCAGATACAAAAACAAAATCAGAAGACGTACGCTTTGCTGTGACTAAGTTTCAAGGTCAAGCGTTTAAGCCAGTGAACGAAGCTCAAGCCATGGCGGCAGTTAATACCATCGAGTCTTCATCATTGAGCGTTGTTAAAGTAGAAGAAAAGCCGAGTAAGAGTAAGCCTAGCGCGCCATTTATTACATCGACGATGCAACAGGCTGCAAGTACGCGCTTGGGTTATGGTGTTAAGAAGACTATGATGTTGGCCCAGCGTCTTTATGAAGCGGGTTACATTACGTATATGCGTACTGACTCAACAAACTTATCAAATGATGCGGTTGCAATGTGCCGTGACTACATCACAGATAACTTTGGTAATAAGTATTTGCCAGATAACCCAATTAAATACAGTGCAAAAGGCAATGCACAAGAGGCACACGAAGCAATTCGTCCATCTGATGTAAACGTATTATCAGGCCATGTTGAAGGCGTTGATGCTGACGCCAAAAAGCTATATGAGCTTATTTGGCGTCAATTCGTTGCGTGTCAAATGACGCCAGCAGAATACGACTTAACAACCATAACAGTTGGTGCTGGTGATTACACGCTTAAAGCACGTGGTCGAGTACTTCGTTTTGATGGTTGGACTAAAGTACAACCATCAGTTCGCAAGAAAAACGAGGAAGATCAATCACTACCAGCGGTAGCGGTGGGTGATAATGTTGACCTAATTGCTTTAGACCCTAAGCAGCACTTTACTAAACCACCTGCACGTTATTCTGAAGCAAGCTTAGTTAAAGAAC
>CAYZOE010000121.1:0-11734 GCA_964479805.1 uncultured Pseudoalteromonas sp.
GCTTTGAACGGATCTATTCTCGGTTTTTCTAAATTATCTTTATTAGTATCATTAAGTTGAATTTCCTCTGTCGCTTGCTGTGCCTCTATCATTTCAGTTTGCACGACAGCGGCTTGTGAAGTGATTTTTGTTTGTTCTGCTACCGCGTTTTCATCGGCTTGTTCGGCTTGTTCGGCTTGTTCGGCTTGTTCGGCTTGTTCGGGCTCTCCTTTAGCTTCAACTTCTACCTTGGTTTCAGGCTCTTCAATCACTAGATAAGTTTTCATCGTGGGTTGTGGCTTTGGAGGGATAGGCAGCACAAATTGCTTGTGAAGAAAGTACACAATCAATATATGAAATAACACTGATATGGCGAGTGCTTTTGGTAATCCCTTTAGCAAGAACTTACTCCGATTGTTCATAACAGCCTGATTTGAGTCGGAACAGGTCAAAAAGTTCATTATTGAGAGACAATGATAAAAGTGGGCTATTCAGGCTAAGTTTAAAATTCGATGATTAGCGACAGGTTATTATTTACATGTATTCACAACGGGAACAGTGAGGTGGTTGAGTCTGGCAATCGCTTGATAAGCTTCGTATATTTAGGAGGTGGCCGTTTATCGCACAGTAATTGAGCGGTGTTTTTCTGTGTGATAATGTAACATTTTGGTGATGGTAAATCTTTATTTGCCATTCAAAGTAAAATAACAAAAAAGGTTTCAACAATGCGCAATAAACTGCTTTCAGTAGCTATAGCGAGTACTTTAGTGATCAGTTCGGTCGCTTCTGCAAATATGAACCTTGCACCGACTGAGCTGCAGGGGTTGAATTACAACAAGTCACTTGTCACTGGCGTGTTAGACGCCAATATACCTAAGCCTGAAAGTATACTAGGGTTTCCTGTTGGTCAAAGAGCTGCAACGCCTGAGCAAATCACCGAAGCACTCAAAGTTTGGCAAAAAGCCAGTGATAAAATTCAGCTAGTAGAATATGCACGCTCACATGAGGGAAGACCCTTACATTACCTAGTTATTTCTTCTCCTGATAATCTAGCGAAAGTGGACAGCATTAAAGCTGACTTAGGTAAGTTAGCAAACCCCATTAACTTATCAAAGCAAGAAGAGCAGCGCATTATTGATCGCTTACCAGCGGTTGCATGGATGGCATATTCTATTCATGGCAATGAAGGATCTGGCAGTGACGCTGCTTTAGCAACAATTTACAAGCTTATTGCTTCAAAAGATCAAGATATTAAGTCATTACTTTCGGATACTGTGGTTATTGTAGATCCGCTTATGAACCCTGATGGTCGCGCTCGTTTTACGAAAGAGCTTCAGCAACGAAGGGGCACCTCTCCGAATATTGATACTCAGTCAAAATTACACACAGATGCATGGGCAACTGGACGCAGCAATCATTACTTCTTTGATTTAAACCGTGACTTTATTTTAGGCGTTCACCCGGAGACTCGAGGTATTGTTCAGTCTATCAATGAATGGAATCCACAACTTATGATAGATGCCCATGAAATGGGGCCAATGGACTCTTATTTGTTTGGTTTGGCTCGACAGCCAGTTAATAAAAATTTATCTGAGTCTTCTCTAAAATGGGGGGAAATATTTGAAGCCGATCAGGCCCAAGCATTTGATGAGCAAAAATGGCCTTATTACACCGGTGAGTGGTTAGAAAACCAGTATCCAGGTTACTCAAGTTATGCGGCGTTTAGAGGCACGATTCATATTCTTTATGAGCAAGCCCGCATTAAAGAAGATGGTGTCATGCAGCATAATGGCAAAATTGTGAGCTATGCAGAATCGGTCGATAAACAATATGTGAGTAGCATCGAAAATTTAAAGACTCTAGCGAAACACTCTAAAGCAATCTATCGAGATTTTGTTAAAGATAAGCGAAGATTAATCTCTGATAACAGTCCGTATGCAGATCAGAGCTTCGCAATTTTACCTACGAAAAATAAACAGCGTTTAGCGAAGTTTATTGACTTGATGCAGCTACAAGGTTTTGAAATTCATCAAACAACCAAAGCAATAAAAGTTAAAAAAGCCAAGACACAGCTTGGCGATGTTATTTCCTCAGAGCTGCCTGAAGACACTTTAATTATTCGTAACCGACAGCCACAAGGGCGACTCATTTCTACTATGCTCGAGTTTGACGCTAAGATTAGCAATGACGTATTAGTTGAAGAGCGTCAAAGGGTGCTACGTGATGGCTCAAGCCTTATGTACGATGCCACAGCTTGGAATATCACCATGATGCACGGCCTTGAGGCTTTGACAATACCACAACATGTCACTGAGCATATTCGCATATTTGAGCCATCTGATGAAGAGCCATTTATCATCAAAAAATCGGGCTCCATTGCCTATGTTGTAGATGGTAATAATGATGCATCTGTTGGCTTTGCTGCACGTCTAATGGAGCGCGGTGTCACTGCGAGAGTAATTGACAAAAGTACAGTGTTAGATGGAGTGGCATTAAGCCGTGGTTCAATTGTTGTGTCGCGTTATGACAATGAATTTTTTGAGGGTGATCTAGACCAGGTTGTGGAGCAGACCGCAACTGAAGTTAAAGTCACAGCACAAGCCATTCGTTCTGGTTTAGGTAATAGAGACTTGCCAGACATTGGCGGCGCGCATTTTAGGGTATTAACCCAACCTAGAATTGCTATTTTAAGTGGTAATGGCATTAACTCACTCGACTTCGGCACGGTTTGGCATTCAATTGATAGCAACTTAGGGATCAGACATTCTCATTTAGACAGTAACCGACTGAGTTACACTGATTTGAGGCGTTACAACACCTTAGTGATACCTGCAACTTGGTATAGCCAGTTGAGTAAAGGTGAATTATCGACGATTAAAACTTGGGTAGAGGCTGGTGGTACGTTAGTGGCAATCGACGGCTCTGCCGTGCCATTTACGAGTAAAGAGGCAGGTTTAAGTCGAGTAAGGCAGATCAAAGATACTTTAAAAGAGGTTGAGCAGTACGATATTTCTTTGCAAAGAGAGTGGCTTGCTCAGCAAAACAGTTACGCTGAAATTGAGAACATTTGGTCGCATGATGCTGCGACAGATATTAATTATCCTTGGAAGAGCGGATCACAACCAAAAGGTGAAAAAGAGCTTAAAAAGCAATATAACTGGTTAGCTAAATTTAGACCTTCAGGCGCAATTGTTGCTGCGCGAACAGACCAGAAACATTGGCTTACTTTTGGTTCACCAGAAATAATCCCTGTTTTAATCTCTCGAAATCCTGTTTTGATGGCAAAAGAGGGCGTTCGTTCTGCTGTAAGACTTGGGGCTTATCAAGAAATGAGCAAAAGCGAATGGGGTAAAATATTAAAGCAAGCAAAAGATAAAGGGTTAGATCGCAAAGTTGGTTGGTCAAGCTTGCCTGACAAACAAGAGTTAAAGTTGCGTATGAGCGGTTTGCTCTGGCCAGAAGCGAGCAAACGTATCGCTAACTCTGCTTATTTAACACAAGAGCGTAAAGGCAATGGACAAGTCATTTTATTTGCTGGTCAACCAGTATTTAGAGGGTCGACATTAGCTACAAATCGCTTATTGCTAAATGCGTTGGTGTATGGCCCAGGCCTTGGTGCACGTCAACCTGTAACCAATTTATAAGCGAAGTATCTGAGGGCTGATAAAGCTGTGCTTTTTCAGCCTTTATTTTTTTCTAACAATAAAGTTGTCTAATTAATTAAACGCTTCTTTATTTCCTCTAATAAAAATATCTCTCTTTGAATTGATAAGCCTTTCTTTTCGCTTTGTGCCAAGGTTTGTTTGTTATGCGCAATGGCATCATCAATATTTACCCAAACAGGGCGCATGCCATTCGCCACTTCGTATTGTTCCATTTGCGGTTTATCAAACTCTCCGCAAATCTCGCACACATAACAATCAGACACGATATACACATAATCAAAATCTTCTTTGTACCAAGCACGAACCTCTTCAAAGCGGCCAAATGCATTGCATTGGGTAATACTTCTAACGCCGGTTTCTTCTTGAAGTTCTCGCAGCAATGCAGCTTCAATGGCTTCGTTTTTGTCAACACCACCACCTGGCAAGGTGTAATCGTCATAACGCGCTGTGAAGAGTAATAGAATATTGTTGCCTTTTAAAACAATGGCGCGTGCGGTATGACGGGTGAATATTGAACCGTTAGGCTTAGCGGGTGGTGTGTTGAGTAACTGCATTGAAAAACTGACCTCTAAAATCTCGGCTGTCAGTATAATACTAATCCTCAATAATACTTAATCATTTTTAGGGATTAAAACTGACGTTAGTTTCATTGAAAATTTCTTATTTAGAACAACTAAATAGCAAAATTTTCGCCTCGATACCGACAAGTTTTACTAAGCTCAAAAGAGATAACTTAATTAAGAGGATTGGTATAACGATTAGAATGTGTGATTACAGCTTTTGAGACAATAATAAAAGGGCTCACAAAGAGCCCTTATAATAATCTAAATTCAGGTTAAAAATTAAAAAGGTGCAGGATAGCGACTGAATATGTCTGCCACATCATTTAATGCTTCTTTTGAAAGTGGTATATCAAATGCGGCGATGTTTTCTTTTAATTGACTCATATTAGTTGCGCCAATAATGGTTGATGTCACGCCTTTTACTTGGTCACACCATGCAAGGGCTAATTGCGCGGGTGTCATATTTAGTTTTTTCGCTAAAGCCACGTATTCGGCAGTGGCAAAGCCAGCTTGTTCTGTATCTCTGAATAAACCTTGACGCTGAACCAGTGTCCAACGGCTGCCCTCTGGACGAGCGCCATTTAGGTATTTACCTGTTAGCATACCTGCTGCTAGCGGCGACCAAGGTAGATAAGCAATGTCTTCATGCCAACAGTTTTCAATTAAATATGGCCAGTCTTTGGCATGCAATAAGCTGAATTCATTTTGAATTGATACAGGCTTTACTAAGTTATGCTGCTCAGCAAGGCGCAAATACGTGTTTATGCCCCATGTCGTGTCGTCAGATAAACCCCAATGTCGGATTTTTCCCGCTTTAATACTCTTTGTTAACGCTTCAAGAATGGCTTCCATACTGGCGATTTCAGCTTGCGTATCGACATCTATAAAGTTGTGGCTATTAGGTTTGTGCTGTGCAAAATGCGGAGATTGACGATTTGGCCAATGCAATTGGTAAAGGTCGATGTAATCGGTATTTAACCTTTCAAGAGAATCATCAATGGCCTTGTAAATTGTGTCGGGCGTGATAGGCCCACCATTTCTAACCCAGCTCAAGCCCGGGCCTGCAATTTTGGTGGCAATCACCACTTGGTCACGCTTTTCTTTATGACGTGCAAGCCAATTACCAATTATGGCCTCAGTTTTACCGTAGGTTTCAGGTGAAGGTGGAACTGCGTACATTTCAGCGGTATCAATAAAGTTGATTCCTTGACTGAGGGCATAATTGATTTGTTCATCGGCATCATGCTGATTGTTTTGTAAGCCCCATGTCATACTACCAAGACAAATACGAGAAACATCTATTTGACTGCTGCCTAAACGACTAAATTGCATGGGTATTCCTTGTTGTTATTTAAATTTTGCTGAATAAGTGTAGTGGATAATTAGTATGAGTAAAAGTAGCAGCGTTTCATGGCTACTAGGTTAAAAGGCATTTTCTATAATATGTCTGTAGGTTTTACCAATGGTTAAATCATGACCATGAATAATAAGGTGATCTTTATCTACAGAATCTACTTTAGACTTATTCACTACATAAGAGCGATGGATTCGAATGAAGTCATCATTTGGTAAACTCTGTAGAAAGCTCGATAAACTCCCTAAAAGTAATAAACTTTTTTCTTGCATAGTCACTTCTGTGTAATCACCTTGAGCCTGCAAAAACAGTATTTCGTCTAAAACCAAACGCTTTTTTGCCCCTCCGTCTTTAACAAAAATATAGCGAGAAGGGGCAGTAGAAGACAAAGACAAAGCACCTCTAGGGTTTATTGCAGCGTGTGCTTTTGAAATGGCTTTAAGAAAGCGCGGTAATAAAACCGGTTTTACAATATAGTCAATCACATCTAATTCAAACGCATCGACAGCATAGTGGCTGTGAGCTGTGATAAAAATCACACTGGTTTGTTGTGTTAATGATTGCGCCATTTCAATTCCTGAAATTTGAGGCATATTAATGTCACTGATCAATAAATCTATTGGGTTGGCATTAATGAAGCTGAGTGCCTCAATTGCATTGGTGAAACTTCTTACCACATTAACAGAGTCAATGCTTGCACAGTACGCTTGCAGTAACTCAATAACATGATGCTCATCGTCAAGTAAAACTACATTTAATTGCATGGAATAGTTAACCTTACAGTGTATATGTCAGGCTGATTGTTCACTTCATAAGAGAAGTTATCATCAAATAGAATAGTTAGTCTTTTTAATAGGTTATTTAGCCCAGAGCCACTCGCATGATAGGCGCTACTTTGCTTTACAAGAACACTCAAATTGGAATTGCTCACAGCAATGATCATTTTTTCGGCTTCAATGTTGAGTTTGATCTCTACAAAACTATTGGGCTGATTTAACAGCCCATATTTACAGGCGTTTTCTACTAAAGGGTTTAGTAGCATGGGGGGGATCTGCTGGTGATTTGAAATGGGTGCGTACTCAAAACTAATATTGGCGTGTTCGCCAAGTCTTAATTTTTGTAGCCCTAAATACGCTTCGATATGGTCTATTTCGTCTTCTAATTTAACAAATGATTTATTCGACTGGGATACGGTGTATTGCATCAGCGATGATAATTGCCCAATGTGCTCAGCAAGCTCATGCTGATGACTTACATAAGCTTTACTATATAAGGCGTTCAATGTGTTAAATAAAAAGTGAGGGTTGGTTTGGCTTTTAAGCAGCTCTAACTCTGTTTGCAGAGTATTGAGTTTAATTTTATTAAAGTGCTGCCTTTGTTTAATTAGGTTAATGATTGAATAGGTAAATATTGCGCTGAATGAAAAAACCGTTTTAACGAATGAGTTAACCAATAAAAAGTAACTGTGATGCTGATACTCAAGCAATTCACTTGTGGTTGCTAAGCGGTTTAAATCACCCCATGTACTAAGGCAAACCGCTAACACCATTAATAGCAGGATAACCCCGACCTTTTGTAGATAAGGTTGGCCCGCAAAAAACACCAGAGCGAAATAAGTTAAATAAAAAACGCCTAGGTTAATGGCAAACCCAAGCCATACCCCTTGGAAAAAGAACTTAGGCGGAATGTGTTGGCCTGTGGTTGCCGAACTAACAAACACCGAAGCGAGCAGTAATAGCAAGACCACTGCGCAATGAATGACTAGCGCAAGCTTTGAGTGAAAAATGTGTATCCTTTTTTTCATTATTATTCTTTTATCGAGTCTAGATGGGGTGTTTAACGAGTCTTTTAATACTTTCGTAGATTACTACACCCCCTTTTGAACGGTAAATATACCATGTTTGCTAATTAAGTAACCTTTTAGGAACTGAAAAATGTTTATTAAATCAATGTTATTACTTAGCTTGTTAAATCCTTTTAGCTCAGGTGAACAGCTTCCATCAATAGAGTCTCAACTATACAAGGCGGATGATGTTTTACACGTTGAGTCTTGTTTTGCCCATGAACGTGCAACCTATGATGGCTTTGTTTCATATAGCGTAAATGAATTCAAAGCGTCTGGTGGTAAAGCTTTTAGTAGCTTAACAAACGAGATATTTAAAGAACGATTTAAAGCCGGTTTTTATGAAAAGTTTAAGCGCAATATTGATTGTTATTTAATTCAATACCAGTCTGAAGGTGCCATCGTCGATGGCTATCTTGTTGCCGAGAAGGACAATAACGAGGTTTTACCTTTAGTGATCCATAATCGTGGTGGAAACGGTGAGTATGGTAAATCAACCATTTTAAGCATGTTGTCGCATATGCCCTTACTGAAAGAGGGTTCAATAGTGATGGGAAGCCAATACAGAGCAAAGGATGAATTTGGTGGGGCAGATGTGAAAGATGTACACGCTTTAATTGAAATCGGCAAAAGCTTAGCAAGCGTAAAAAAAGACGACATCAATATGATAGGCGTTAGCCGCGGCGGCATGATGAGCTATCTTGTTGCTAAGCAAAGAGATGATATTAAAAAATTAGTAATACAAGCAGGCATGTCGGACTTAGCGCTTAGCATGAGGGAGCGACCAGGGTTTAAGGCAGTTTATGAAGCGCGGATCCCTAATTATTCTGAATCGCCAAATGTTGCACTGCATGCTCGCTCAGCAATCAATTGGGTTGATGAGATAAATGAAAGAGTAGAAATCTTATTGCTACATGGCGATGCAGATAAGCGAGTAGATGTAAAAAATGCGTCAAATATGGCAAGTAAATTGGCGAGTCTAAACAGAAAGCACAAGTTAGTTATTTATCCTGGTGGTGGTCATTCACTCAAAAAAGAAAAGAGAAAAGTAAACAAAGAGATTTCTAATTGGTTGTTTTAACTTAAAAGGTTAGGAATATGAAAGTTCAGAACTTTAAGTGCTACCTATCTGAATTCTATAAAAATAAAGCACTTAGAAGGAAATATGCTTTAGATTGTAAATAAGATAGACATTCTAATTTATATGACGATAATGTATGTATATACAGTGTTTTTTTTGCTTGAGCGGTCTGTTGTAAATCTAATGGCGAAATATAACAAATTTATCCACATAGACATGGATTGCTTTTAAACTCTAGGGTGTTACCAGTTAGCATTTATTGTAAGTGCTACTTCTAAAGTATTATTAGTTATTTTTTCAGATTGTATGTAGCACATCTCAATTTTTGGATGCGGAGTGATGCGAAAAATAGTGCATGTAGATATGGACGCATTTTATGTTTCTGTTGAGCTCAGAGACAATCCTGAACTCATGGGTAAACCTGTTGCGGTTGGCGGAAGTAGAGGCTCTAGAGGCGTTCTTTCTACTTGCAACTATGTGGCAAGACAGTTTGGTATTAAAAGCGCAATGCCTACAAGTGTAGCGTTGAGAAAATGTCCCGACCTTATTATTTTACCCGGTAGAATGGACGTTTATAAGCAGGTTAGTGAGCAAATTAGAGCTATATTTGAGCGCTATACAGATTTAATTGAGCCTTTGAGTTTAGATGAAGCCTATTTAGATGTTAGCAATTGTAAATTATTTGGTGGTTCAGCAACTTTAATTGCGCGAGACATTTGTCGAACTATTCACTGCGAATTAAATCTAACCGCTTCAGCAGGTGTCGCACCAATTAAATACTTGGCGAAGGTTGCGTCTGATATAAACAAGCCTAATGGTATTTATGTAATTCCCCCCAGTGACGTCGACTCATTCATCGACACAATGGAGCTTAAAAAGATTCCTGGCGTAGGAAAAGTAACGAATGAAAAATTGCTTGCAGATAATTTAAAGTTCGGCAAGGACGTTAAAGCATCTACCCTAGAATACTTGTCAATTAAGTATGGAAAACTAGGTCAATTGTTGTGGGAGAGGTGTAGTGGAATAGACAATAGGCCTGTCGTAGTAAGCAGAATAAGAAAGTCAGTTGGAATAGAAAGGACATTTCCCGAAGACTATTGCGATATTGAGTTATTAGACAGAGTGTTACTTGATGAACTAGTTCCAGAACTCAAGCGGAGATCTTCTAAATATTTAACCGACAGAGGAATAAGTAAGGTTGGTGTGAAAATTAAATTTTCTGATTTTCATCAAACAACAAAAGATTTTACCGTTCAACGATTAGAGCCTGAAATTTTATCAGAATTGCTCCGAGAGGCATTTCTTCGAGGTAATGGTAAGTCTGTTCGTTTACTCGGAGTGCACATTGGTCTATCCGAGTGCAAAAAGACATCTGAACAAATCTCTTTTGATTGGTAATATCTAAGCGCTAATCTTCCCCCAAAAAATACACGTAATTTTTTATCTTTCTAGAGCTTAAAAGGTTCATTATTTAATCTTTGACTTTCAAAGTATCTCTCATAGTGAAAAACTTTTAATAGTGTTTTTTAGAAGAATTTGTAAGCGTGGTGCTTATGAATTAGACTCGCTATGACCCTAATTTTTAGATTGAAAGATAATATGTATCGATATAATGATAAGAAAATTAATGGACATTACATATATCTGGACAACAGTCGTAACCCTATACTTTTGCCATGCCTTTTTGCTCGGTTTACTCAAGTGTCTGGGCTGCGTATTGAAGTTAAAACTAAAGTAGAGGCGCGATTAAAGCAGAAAGTAGAATCTTTCTCTGAAAAGGAAATTGGCGCTGACATGGCTTATAAAATAACTAATCACTTAGGTCGGTTTCTTGAATGGGTTGAAAATTATGACGGGGGGGATTTTGTTAATTTAACGACCCATACAGCTTTACCTAATGAGATACTTAATACCTATGTAAACGAATATTTGATTGATGAATGCCAATCTAGTGAGTTTGTTGCTCACCAAGCTGTAAATTCACTAACTGCTTATTATGACTGGCTTTTTTTCTTTTTTAAAATTTCTAGACGAAAAATAGGCGTTAAATCAGCTTACAGAGCTGTTGCTAGAAACAATAATCACAGTAATTTGGTTGTAAAGTATTTATTGCCAAATACAAGACAACTTTTTTATCGAAGTACGGAGTCATTGCTTGAAGAAGTTGTTCTTCGAAATGGAGGCGAGTTAGGCTGTCGTACAAAAGAGAATCAAGGTTTCCTTCTTAGTGATTATAAAGCTAACAAAGAAACCTATTCAGGTTTATTAACTTTGTTTTCTCAGTATGAAGCAAATAACGAGCAATCTGAATTCGAGTATGTGATTCCATCCATTTATACAAAGTATGGCAGGGCAAGGGTTTTGTACATTTCGAGGGAGCTGCTCGGAAAAATGAAGAAATACTATGAAACAGAAAGGCCTCAAACAAATTCAAATCACCTTTTGGTATCTTCTTCATCAAACTCATCTTTTGGGAACTGTATTTCAGAATCTTTTGGAAGCGATACTTTTCGCAAGGCTAGAGAAAAGATCATTTCCAAAGTTGAACAAGGGCTGTCTAGTTATTCAACTTTGCAAGAAATAACCATTTCCAATAAATACCACCACCTCCGTCACTCATTTGGAACTGATATTTTCTATAATCTTTGCGAGGGAAATAACAAAGACTATGAAACAATAACTACTACGTCATCTGTCTTTTTGGAAACAGCAAGACGCTTAGGTCATAAGGTTGACTCTAAACACGCAGGGGCTGTCACAAAAGGATATATTCATTCGTGTGGAATGCGTGAGCGCTTGTTGCGAGAGGTAGCAAAATATGGATGAGCTATAAATGTCTGATATGCCATTTAATCTATCTGAAATGAATTCTGAGAATCTTGGAAGAAAGATGCTCCGTGAATTCAATGATAAACAAATAACTGTAGCTTATAAACCAGCGCTGAGTTCAACTTCCATAGTTATACCAGCAGTTGAAGGGTTACCCGAGCGAAAGTTAAGAATTGTTGATGCAAGTAACAAAGATAAAGCTTTGTTGTTTAGGCTTATAGTAGCAGCGGCAAATTATGCATTTATGGATGAATATGCACCTTTGTATTCAAAGAGATTAATAAATGGAGCTAGTTATCTGTTCCTAGAGTGGCTTAACATTTGCGAAATCTCAAATCGGTATATGATTCTAAAAGACTATGAATCGTATATGTTTGATAAGCGGCAGAATCATGGGGGTTATAGCGAGCTAACCCCATT
>CAYZOE010000122.1:0-11687 GCA_964479805.1 uncultured Pseudoalteromonas sp.
AGAATTAAATCACAACTAAACTAAAAGGAATAAGTTATAAAAAAATAGTTAAATAATCGTTAACTATTGCCAAATACCCTCAATTCCCCATAGTATTCAAATAAATCATCTACAATAAAAATAATAACCCAGGAGGTGATATTTATGAGAATGCGCCAAAAACTGATTGCCAGTTTTGTATTAACCGTGATTGTTCCTATCTTAGCAATTTCTATTGTTAGCATTTCACAAACCAAAACCGAATCTTTAGAGCGTTTTATCGATAGCTCAAGCAGTGAGATAAGACAGGTCGAAAACACATTTAATTTATTCTTTGATCAAATGAAGAATAATACGCGCTTTTTAGCGCAAAGCAGAACAGTCACTTCGGTTTCAGAAAACACCTCTACATACTTTGAAGCTGAGAAAATGATGGACCCACGCTCAGCAGGAAAAGAAGAAGCTGAAATTTTTGAGTTGTTTGAATCATTCGGACAAACGCATGAAGAGCTGTTGTTTGTGTACTTAGGTACCCAATATGGTGGTTTCATTCAATACCCTGCTGAACCCTTAGGCAATTACGATCCTCGCAAACGCCCTTGGTATAAGCAAGTAGTGCAAAACCCAAATGAAGTCATTGTCACCGAACCATATCAAGGCGTAACAGGTCAGGCTATGGTGAGTGTTGCAACGGCGATTAAAAAGTCGGGACAAACGATTGCTGTTCAGTCTTTAGATGTCACCTTATCGACCTTAACTGACATTGTTAGCAACATTCGTCTAGGTGAGACTGGATATTTAATGTTATTGGATGGCCAAGGCACAGTTCTCGCCGACCCTAAAAATCCAGACAATAACTTTAAATCTATTAACAAATTAAACACTCCTATTTTCAGCGCAATCAAAACAAATAAAAACCAGCCTTTGATCGATATTGAAGCAAGCAATAAAGCAATGGTCGCTCAGATGTATCATTCAGATGCATTGAATTGGACATTTGTCGCAATCATAGACGAGGACGAAATATTGTCTTCTGCCTATAATATGTCTTACAGCATCAGTATTATTGCTGTGATTATGTTAACCGTCTTTGTAATTATCGCGGTGATATTGGCGAACAAAATTGTTTATCCAATCGAAATGGTGTCTGAAGGCTTAAAAGAAATAGCGCAAGGTGAAGGTAACTTGTCAAAACGACTGAAAGTCATAGGTAATGACGAAATAAGCGAACTAGCCTCGTGGTTCAACCAATTCTTAAACTCAATAAACGAATTGGTTAAAGATATTCAGAACAACGCAGCCACATTAAACGACGAAGCCCAAAATTCAAAATCACGTATCAACGAAATTCGAGAGCGCTGCCGAACACAACTTGATCAAGCAAAACAAGCAACACATACAACCGAATCCGTTGAAAGTATGGCCATAACAATTAGTCAAAACTGTGGTGATGCCTTAAGTGCGGTTGAAACGACAGATTCACATGCACAAAATGGTAATGATTTAATTAAACAGACTGTTTCTCAAGTTGCACAACTCCATGGCTCTTTGGGTGAATCAGCTGGCGCTATGAGTGACCTTGAGAAACAATCAAATAACATCACCAATATTCTAGAAGTAATTAGAAATATCGCTGAGCAGACTAATCTGTTAGCACTCAATGCAGCTATCGAGGCCGCACGAGCAGGAGAGCAAGGTCGAGGTTTTGCGGTTGTTGCCGACGAAGTAAGAACGCTGGCACAACGCTCACATGATGCAACGCAAGATATTGAAAAAGTACTAACCGAATTGATTGATAAAACAAGAAGTGTTTCACAACAAATGACGACTAGTGTCACTGACTCAGAGCAAGCCATTGAATGCTCTGAACAAGCACACCAAAGTTTTGACGAAATCGCAGAATCTGTGCATCTAGTGCAAAACTTTATTGCTCAAATTGCTGAACAAGCAAAACAGCAAGGTGATACTGCAAGTGAGACTAAACATAACATTTCTGGCGTAAATGATTCAGCCCAACATGTGGGTGAAGCAGCTGATAATCTTTCTTCTGGTGCAACTCAGTTAGTAGAACTTGCCAATAGTCTTAACAGGCTTGTTGGTCGCTTTGATATAAACTAACTCATCAAGGTGAAGCTGAATGTTAGCTTCACCATAACTTTATCTATAGTTTTGTATTAACCTATTTATATGGTGAAACCCTTTTTGTGCTTTCTGGCACTAATCAATCATTACTTTATAAAAGATAATTTACAATCATTGAGATAAATGCTCTTATTAAAATGTAAACCAAGTATTAGATTTTTAGAGAGTTTTATGCTTTTTTCAACCAAAAAAACAATTCCAGAAAAAGAAATAGAAAGCATTATTAGCACAGTAACTGGTAGTATCGTTCAGGCAAAACAAAAATGTTAAGTGAAACACGCAACATTACAATCGAGCGTTTAGCGCAAAGTGCGGCTGACATAGTTGCTGATGCCATCGTCGATATCAGGTTTACGATCAGTACAATGATGGGCGGCTCTTCTGAAACTCTAGTATTCAGAGTAGCTGTTAACCTTAAGTCATGATTAATCAGCAAGACATTACTTTAAGAAGCTTTGTAACTTCTGACAAAATACAATTAGTTGAAGTATTAAATCGCCATATTGTAATTCGATATTTATCCAGTAAAATCCCTTCTCCATATACAGAGCAAGATGCTACCTGGTGGATCAATGACGGAAGTAGACAGGGTTTTGTGAGAGCCATTTGCTATCGAGGTAAATTTGTTGGCTGTATAGGCGTTAATCCTGGTGAATTTGAATACCAGCGCTCTGGCGAGATTGGTTATTGGTTAGATAGTGCGTATTGGGGAAAAGGTATTATGTCTCAAGCTATCGAATTAATAACTGCAGAAGTGTTCGGTACAACATCTATTGTCAGAATTTTTGCCGCTGTATTTGAACCAAACTTGCCTTCAAAAAAATTGTTGCTTAAATCCGGTTTTCATCAAGAGGCTGTTTTGAAAGATGCGATATTTAAAGATAACACTTTTTTCGATAATCACATTTTCGTAAAGTTAAAACCTAGGATAACTGATTGAATTTAAAATTAGGCTGGTATGTTTCTCTGAAACTAACAAATATCGTAAAAATTTTCTCAAGGATCATTAAACACCTGCTGACACTTACAGATTCGCAACCATCAAAAGGATAATTAGATGAAAATAAATAAATATACTATATTCTGGTTGTGCTCTATTGCCTGCTACCTTCTACTCTCAAAAGTCGGGTGGCTAGATTTTGAGTTAGCCATTCTCGCAGCCATCTCAAATCTCACAATGCTACCTTTTTGGTTTAATATAAAAAATGGCGGAACTGAATATCAAACACACCAAATCGTAAAAGATCCGATAAATCATCTTTCTTTTAATGAAAATGTGTTAAATATTGGGTCTGACAGCGTACCTGTGCAGCAAATCAGAAAGGTGGCGATAGATACTTGTGGAGAAACCAGTTTTTTTTCATTGCCTTATAATCAAATAAAACCTGGTGTTGTGCCGGCGTTTGAATTTCCATCTGAGCAGTTTGAAGCCGTAAAATCTCACTTGAAGAAAGAACTACCTAAATCGGTTATATTTATTTCTTAAGTCTTGTTTGCTTAATACGCTTTATTATTTCAAAAAGTTACAAAGCTAAGCTATGAGAACAATTTATATACTGTCTCATATTCTATGGAGTTTTATGCAAATTGCTAAAAGTACTCTGAATTTATTGGTGTTTGGTATCGTTTAGTAAAGATAGAGTAGGACAAGCAACGTATAACGGGATAGATGGCAAATTTCCAAGGTTCTCATTTTATAATCTAAATCGAGTAGAATATGAACAATGAATTAATTGTTCATTTAATGCTTACATAAGAAGCCGTTTATCACGTTGACCTATGAACCTGATTTAGTTAGTTTAATGCTTTACAGTAAAGTTTAGTAAGAAGAAAGCATGAGATTACGATTTTTAGTTTTATTAATTGCTATCAGTGGTTGTAAAGCACTAGGACCCACTTTTGATAAAGCAGAAAAACCATTGAATACCCGTTCAGCTGTATTTATATATAAAAGCCCCGAAGTAAAAAATGCTTTCCAAATTATTCTTAACGATGAACATATCGCGACACTAGGTCCTTATGGTTACACTTGGTTATATCTTGAGGAAGGTAAAAATACTGTTTCAATTTATGAGGGCTGGAACAGAAATCGAAAAAAGTATTCATTAACTTTCAGTACCCTGTCAAATGAAAAGTTCTATGCAAAGATTTCAACCAGGGGCCTGGAGAGTGAACATCAAACTAAAAATCAACACTTGTTCCAAAAAGTCTCATCCAATGAAGCATTAGAAGAATTAACTCAGTACGTTTATCAAGAAAGTCAACAAGTAAAGTATTAACTCAGGTGAGTATTAAGATTAATACTCACCGTTGAATATTTTCTAAGGGAATGAGTAACGGACAATACGTTTTAAGACTGAGCTGTATTGACGCCAAAACCCGCCCGTATTGTAGTGAATACCATGCTGCTGAAAGATTTGTTGTACTTTCGGAGCAATTTCTGGATAACGTTTCGCCGGTAAGTCTGGAAACAAATGGTGTTCAATTTGAAAACTTAAATGACCTGTTAAAATGTGAAAACATGTGCCACCTCTGAGATTTGATGAGCCTAATGCTTGACGATAGTACCACTGCCCTTTGCTTTCATTTTTACACTCCTCTTCAGTAAAAGTGCGAACATGCTCCGTAAAATGACCGCAAAAGATAATGGTTGAGGTCCATAAATTTCTTAATAAATTTGCGACTAAATTACCGCAAAAAACCCATAGAAAAAGCGGCCCTGCCAACAGAGGAAAAATTACATAATCTTTAACCAGTTGCTTAGCTCCTTTGCTAAAGAAGCGCTTTTTTAATTCTGCATGTGATACTTTATTGTCTCGGTTATCTTTCTTTTTCCCGAAGAAGACACGCTCAGCAGCCATTTCATGATATGACACGCCCCACTGAAAAAGTACACTTAATAAAACATAAGTAATAAACTGCCAAAGGTTTTTCACTCTCCAACGGAAATCATTCGACAATCTTAAAAGACCATAGCCAAAATCTCTGTCTTTACCGATGATATTGGTATAAGTGTGATGTTCGTAGTTATGGACCCTGTTCCAACTATTTCCATCACACGCAATGTCCCATTCATAGGCGCGAGAATTAATAAACTTATCGTTCATCCAGTCATATTGGCCATGCATCACGTTATGACCAATTTCCATATTGTCTAAGATCTTACCTACGGCAAGACTTAAGACCCCCAAAGCCCAAAGTAATGGCTGCAAAAATCCTAACATCAATAAAATTCTGCCGCTCCACTCAAACACTCTCTGCCAAACAATAACTTTACGAATATAGTTAGCATCTTCTTGTCCAACTTTATCTTTTACTTGTTGTTTTACTTCGTCAAGTTGCAAAGCTAATTGGTCAAAATTTACTTGTTTCATAATTCTAACTCCAAATCTGTCACAGCTTGAGTAACACACAATTGGATCAGCTCTTCGCAGTTATCTGATAAGCTGCCGTCACGCATGTCTCTCACAATACCTTTCTTTTTTAAACATTGACATTGATGGCAGATACCCATACCGCAGCCGTATGTCACAGGCTTATTATTCGATTGAAATTCGCTTAATAATGAATGTTGATCACTCACTTGTAAGTCTCCATGAATTAGCTTTACTCTAAATTCAGAACCCTCACTCATAGGTTTTGTTGGCTTAATTGCTCGAAAGTGCTCTGCCCTAATGGGTATTTGATGCGATTTGCAAAACGCCACAGCATCAAAGTACATTTCCTCAGGTCCACATACGAGAAGTTCATTGGTATGTTTTGCTGAAATATATTTCGTAAATGAACCGTGTTTAGTGCGGTTCAATAATTCGAAACTGAAATTAGGAAGTCTGGTTAAACACATTTCTAATACATCCACCATTAAATGTGCATTAGGTTTTGCGTAATACAGTAAATGAATATGATGGTGCGTATATGCCGATAACTCATCCAACATTGCAATAAATGGGGTTATGCCTGAGCCGCCGGCTAAAAATGTCGTATGATTACTCTTTTCATCAAATGTGAATTGACCTGCAGGAATTGAAATATTAACCCAGCTATTCATTGCTAAGTCTCCGAGGTATGGAGTGAAATTTCCTCTATCGTGAGTGCGGATCACCAAATCAAACAGGCCTGTTTCGTTAAACTTTTTTGCAGACGACGCGATGGTGAAGATTCTAGAAATAAGCCGACCTTGTTGCTCTATTGTCAGAGAAATATGCTGGCCGGCTTTGTGTATTGGCCATCTCTTTTCAGGTTTTAACGTTATTTTAAGTACATTTTCACTTAATACACGAATGCTTTTAATTTGTGCTCGAAAATAACCGCTTCTCCATGAGGGTTTGAAAACTTGTAAAACAGGCTCTAAGTAACCGGTTAAGTCTCTGTAATGAAATAAATTATTTGAAATAAATCGTGAAATATTTTGCATGTCCAAACCACTTTAGCTTACATGTGTACGCCCACTGAGCGAACAAGTGTAAGCTCAAATTTCTTAAATGCAAATTTTTCTTGGTTAATTACTTTGAATATCGAGCTGGTTTTTGTATTTTTTAACAACAAGCTTTTTTGTGATTCAAAACTTATTGTAGAACCTAAAGTTAATGAGATTTTCTGAAATGAGACATCAAGCGCAAAGTGCATACTGCGAAAAATAGAAATTTTTAGGATCCAAGGCTAAAGTGAATTTTAGTTATAAAACCAATACCTTGGTTAAATGATGATAAATTTGACAAACCAAAGTTCTCTCGTATGAAATTAAGTAAGGTCTTTCTATTTAATTAAAATTGGACTGTAAAAACTCTACCTTTTTGCAATCCAAACACCTCTTTAAAGCGTACATATATCCTCTATTTGGAGCAATACATGTACTTAGATAAAGAAACCTTAAACCTACCAATTCCCCCGGAAAACTCGCTAGATGAGCATCACAAACAGCTATTTCGTCAAAACCCACAAAATTTCTTAAAGAGCGTAGATTTTGTACACGCATCAATTAAGTATATGGTCGACAACCACATTGAAAAAATAAATGTCACAAATAAACAAACCATATTTATTTATGATGATGGCAAACAAGAGTTTTGGATCGAATGTAATAAAAACAGAAAAAACTTTAAGTTTCAAATAATTGAAGAGTCACCTATCATCTTAGATGACACTGAGTATATTACTATTTGCAAACTTGCGCATTTAGTAAGGCAAGACCAATTACGACATTTTTAATATTTATCATAGAAATCTTTATCATCAATCTTCATTAGCTGGTTCCATAAATCTTCAGAGAGTTTCGGGTATAGCGAATAAAACTGATGACTGAAGACTAAGTATCCATAATTTTCTACAATAGGTTTTTTATTTTCAATATAGTTTATTGGAAGATTCTTATGTTTGCAGTCACTTAAAGAGATGCCTACTCTGTCATTAAAAAGTAACTCATGTGCTTGCTTAACAGAGACCGTTTCGTAGATTTGAAAGCCTTTGTTCTTTAAATCTTTAACGAGCGAATAGCCTCTTGGCACAGAAATACCTTGAGGCATCTCTACCAATAATTCTCGACCATCCCATTTTAAAGGCACATTCTTTTTGTGTATAAAGCAAGTTGAAGTACTTGATATAGCACGCTCATTATCTGGCTTATTATTGCGATTTTTGGGATACTTGGCAAACTCTTCTCTGTCTAATGAATGTCTTGCAATCAGTGCATCGACTTTCCCTTGTCTCAAGTGATTTAAACAGCGTTTCCATGGCTCACGAACTAACTGAATTTGAACATTTGAAATCATGTCATCAAGCTCTTGTAAAATCTCAATTGCAGCTCCTGGTTTTTCGCTAGGCGTCAAGACACCTTCACCACGGTAATGAGGCAAAAGTTCCTTGCTCTCATAACAAAATTTAAGCGTTGTTGCCTGAGCACTTAGGCAACAAATCGAACATATTAGATACAAAAAACGTTGATACATATGATTTTTAAAATTTTGCAATTACAGTAATTTTAGCCTTATATTTCACATTGAACAGGTAATTTTACTCTATTAATTTAAATCAGCGCATAGCAAACTGTCACATTTTCATCATCAAAACATCATAAAACATATGCCCCAATTGCTGGTATAGACCAGGCGAGATTTTTATGAAAAATAACTATTTATTACTTCCCCCAAGCCCTCTCACCACATCTAAAACAGTGAAAGAAGCCATGTTACTAGATTGGTGCACTTGGGATGACGACTACAACGTCGAGGTTGTAGAAAAAATTAGAACCCAATTATGTTCTCTTGCCGGTAGCTCTAAATTATTAACTGCCACCTTAATGCAAGGCAGTGGCACCGCTTCTGTTGAAGCGGCCTTGGGTACTTTTACCACAAAAAATAACACCTTACTTGTTATAAATAATGGCGCTTATGGTACGCGTGTTAAACAAATCTCAGACTATCTCAATATCGATGTCATTAGTCTAGACTTTGCAGAGACGCACTGCCCTGACATTAAACACATTGAGAAAACGGTTAAAGGAAACCCACACATTAGCCATGTTGCTATGGTGCATTACGAAACGACTACTGGCATGCTAAACCCACTAGGTGCTGTGGCAGAGCTTGTGAACCATTACAACAAAACATTTATTTTGGATGCGATGAGTAGCTTCGGTGGTATACCCATCGATATGATAAAGCTAGGTATTGATGTTTTAATTAGCTCTTCTAATGAATGTATTCAAGGGGCTCCCGGCTTTAGTTTTGCGATCTGCAAACACTCTTTGATTGCACAGAGCAAAGACAATGCCCGTTCACTGTCTCTAGATCTGTATGATCAATGGCAAACTATGGAAAAGAATAATAGTAAATGGCGCTTTACTTCACCTACGCACGTAATGAGAGCTTTTGCACAGGCATTGATTGAGCTTGAACATGAGTATGGTATTGATGCAAGGTATAACCGCTACAAATCTAACCAGTCTTTACTTGTAAGTGGTATGAGAGAGCTTGGGTTTGAGACACTTTTGCCTGATCCATTGCACTCACCAATAATTACCTCGTTTTATTCACCAAACGAACCTGAATATGGCTTTAAACAATTTTATGAAAAGCTAAAGTCGCTTGGCTATGTCATCTATCCTGGAAAAGTGTCAGACGCTGACTGTTTTAGAATAGGAAATATTGGAGAAGTGTATCAAAGAGATATCGAAGGCTTACTTCAAGCCATGTATTAAGCAAAATACTGGTAATCTTTACTATTTTTAAATAAAAATTTCCCGGAAAGTAAAGCAAAAGCCTATTTATAATTGACCAGTCGATTTTGCTTTTTTCATCATTATAAATTTTAGGCTGATAAGTTCGGTGTAGAACTAAAGTGAGACATCAATGCCCTTCCACTACCATTTCAATACAATCATGTAGCCAAAATTCAATGTTAAAGTCGACCAAGCTATCATCGTTGTCATAACGCGTCCTTTGTACTTTTAAGCAAGGCGTGCCGCTATTTTTTTCAAGTAATTCAGCCGCATAATCGGGGAGTACAGTGACGCTGATGTTGCACTTTTCATGAGAAACATCAACCTGATAATGTCGTTTCATAACATCAGTAATTGATCCATTTAAGATTTGCTTTTCGAGAAGGTTGAAACGCGCTGCAAGACAGTGAATTTCTTCAACTAGTACACCTCTTCCATCTAAATATCGAGCACGGGTCAGTTTGTAAATTGGCTTATCACCAAAATGAGTAAATGCTATGCTGTGCTCATTGGAAGGGGTCATCAGTTCAATAACCTTAGTAGAGGGCGTGAATCCTTGAGATTCAGATAAAGCGTTAAAATTCACTTTGCGTGCTGGATGCCATTTCAGTTTTTCAGGGGTTACAAACCACCCTCTGCGCTTTTGACTGTAGATCACCCCTTCAGATTCTAACCTAGCGAGTGCTTCTCTAACTGTGATCCTCGTAGAATTGAACTGCTCTTGTAAACTGCGCTCCGAAGGAAGTTTAGAACCAGCTTTTAAACGTCCCTCGTTGACCAGATTTTGAATATGATTTCGGATGACTTGATACAACAACATAAGCAACTTATTTAACAAACTATTTAAATGACTCAATTCTACTAGCTTACTGCAGTTTTATGACAAACAGAATCTAGTGATAATTTGAATTAAACGAATTTGTTATCTAAGTTCTAAAAATTAAACTGACATACTGAAGTGAAATATTCCAGTTATCACATTCGACTCTGACTTATTACACAAACATCAATAAAGGCTTGCTTAAATAGGGACTAATAATTTTGATTTTGCTGTAGCCTTAGGACAATTAGCAAAAAATACAAAACAGCAGAAAAACAGAGCATTTATTTAAAGTCGGGGCATCAAACTATCCCAAATCTGAATCCACTCCTTTCAGAAGTGCGCCATGCACTACCTGGTCAAAAAAAGCGTTTCGGTGGCGACAGAGGTTGGGTAAAACATCCTATCTGCCCACTTTATAAAATGTGGAAAAGACATACTTATTTAGAACAAGTAGAACGTTTTTCTTCTCTAAAAAATCCGCCAATCTTTTTGGCTGTGGCAGAATTTGCTCAGTTTAACCCTAAATATATGGAAATGATAAAAGTATCTAAGAGTAAAATAGCCCACGATATCTTTGTACTCATCTCAGCTGTCACAGGGCAAATTCAACTTGATACGCTTAAGCACTTTCTATCAACTTTGAATCTAGGAGAAAAGCCATTCGAGATTGGCAGGAAAAGCGCCGAGCTAATGTACAACTACCTCACTCATGGCGTTTAACCTGAACTAGACAAATACTATTTAGATTATAAATTGTGTGATAAGTTTATTATTGAGACCTGTACAGTAAATTATTAATTTCTCGTATATACCGACAAAATTGGAAATTTATTTTCGCCAAAATTCAAAGTAATAGACTGTGTTTCATTACCACTAAATTGCTGTTTAAAGTTTACCGGTGAATATCTTGAGCCGTCTGCAAACAACGCCATAATGTGTTTTGCTTGTAATTCTCTTCGGCCGGTCGATTGATTAGTAATGGTTAAAATCCCCCAACGCTCTCCATTGTCGTTACTCATCAAAACAAAATGGTCAATGGCAAATTCACTCTCGTCTGGAAATAAATTAGCGTCGTTTTCAAAGGCAAATTTAACTTGGCTGACATCAACTCTATCTAAAGACAAAACATCATTTTTTGCGACTAAACCAGAACTCGCAACAAACAACAATATTGAAAAAGCGTATTTATACATATCCTATTGCACCTCAAATCAAATAGTTTTTATAGTCAATTAAACATGAACCCTTACTTAATTTAAATTAATACATGATAAATACAAAGCGCTAATACTTGTTCAGTGAAGTATCCGCTTTAGCGGCTGAACTACTGAGCTTACTTAGGTAACTGTCCCAAGGTCACGCATGTTTATTTAAATCTTCAGCATACTCCTTTCGGCGAATAGCATTTCGCACCATGTATGCCCCAAAGATTCTAACTGGCTCAACATGAAATTGTGCAAGAGGCTGATTAACTAACCCACAATCTCGCCACTTATCAGCTTTGTTCAAAATTAAACTCGCCAAAAT
>CAYZOE010000123.1:0-11210 GCA_964479805.1 uncultured Pseudoalteromonas sp.
AGCTTTTAGCTTTTAGCTTTTAGCTTTTAGCTTTTAGCTTTTAGCTTTTAGCTTTCAAACTATTACTTCTTTACCCATTTACCATTTACTTTTACAAAATGACCTTTGGCTGTTTTTTGCATGGCCTTTTTGCCTGCCTGTTGCTCAACCTGTGCCAAAGAAATACCATGTTTTTTTGCTAACTGCTGATACTTCGCTTTGCGCTTTGCATTAATAGCATCTACCACTTTTTTTGCTTCAGCAGTGTTTTTTACCGCAGCCAAATAACCAGAAGCGGTTTCACCTACAATGCCTTGTGATTTAGCTGTACCAAGATCTAAAGCGAATGCTGAAAAGGCAAAGCTCAATGCCAAAACCGGTAATAAAAATACGCTCTTTTTCATAATTATGTCCTTAGAATAACTCACTGTCATCGCTAAATAGGTCATCTAGCTCTTTATCGACTTTCACACGGATCTCGTGATCCACTTTTACATTTAAATTAATGGTGATTGGTTCTTTGGTTTCTACTTGTACCTTGTGCGTGCATCCCATAAGCACTAAGGCACCGAATAAAGCTGCTATCCACTTCATGGTGTTCCCCTATTGAGTTAAAGCTTTCTCTACTTGTTGACTTATTTCATCATTCAATCGTAACGCCTTAAATAAGGTGTAAATGTTTTCATGATGCGTGTAATTGAAATTTACTGGCTGTGCTTGGCTCTTATTTTCACCTTTAATATTCACACCCAATGTTAACCAACCGTCTTCTGTTAATGCCACATCACTGCGCAGCGTATCAATATCTAAACTATCCAGTAAACCAATTACTGTTTTCAGTTGCGGCTGTTGCGCCTTGAGTGCATTCACCGATGCATTTTCTGACACACTCAACATGCCCGCCCCTAAGTTGTACAGCTTACCTTCTGTGATGCTCACTTTGCCATCGCGCACTTCGATAGGCAACTCACCCGATACTCGCCCAGTAAGCGTTACGCCCGCTTCACGCCCCGCTTTTGCTAAAATAGCCAAGTCTAAGTTTTCAGCTTTTGCTTCAATGCGTTGCGGCGCTTGTGAGAGTCGAACCTTATCCGCTGTAAGTAAACCATCAAACGCCTCTGCGGTAATAGCACTCAACCACGCCTGATTATCTTGAGCCTGCAGATCTGCGGTAATGTTTGTTAGCACAGCACCTGAACGAAACTCGTCAATTATCACTGTAGTTTTTGGAATATTAATCACACCTGAACTGAGTTGTCCTGTGATCTTGCCTGATGCATTACTCATATAATGCGTATCAAACAAGGCGGATGCGCCAAATTGCAGGTCAAAATCAATATTCTGAGAGACTAAATCACCGCTTGCCACAACACTGGTGCTACCCGTTTCAATTTTTAACTTTGGCGCCATTTGCTCCAAAACTGGTTGTAAACCTGTAAGGTCTTGCTCAATTATGACAAGCTCAAAAGGCTGCGCTTTATCTGTTAATTCATGGCGTAACGATAAATTCATGTCGAGCACATCAATATCATGCTCAAAGCGAATACCTTCACTAAAGTTAACTTGAGAGGTGATACTCATATCTTCTACAAGCAGTTCAGGAGTGGCAATGGCATCAAGGTGTGTTGTCACTGCAACCACACTGGTATTCATAAAATCTTGCATATTGCCCTCTAAGTTTACGCTTTGTTGTATCCCTTGAATTTGATTGTCTGCTTGTTTAATGCCTTTTAGCTGCCAATCAGCATCAAGGTGAATGGCATCATTGATTAGTTTTGACTGCCAATTCACTTTAAGATCTCGCCCCTGCACAAAAGGGTGATTAAACGATAACAGAGATAACTCCCCATCCACTATCGCATTTATATGTTCTGACAGGTCACCCTCTAAATCAAGGTTAAGTGTTAACTTGGGAAGTTTAAGTGCTTGACCTTGGCCGTCGATAAATTCTGCTTTTTGAAGCTCAAGCTGGTTGCTTGCTTTAAATGACATGTCGCTGCCAAGCCTGCCTTTAACATCAAGCTTTGAGTCAAACTTTATATTCGCTTGATTTATTGGAGAGTTATCTATTAAGAATGCAGGCACATTAGGTTGAGTTAAATTAATGGAAATTTGACTATCTAATTGTCCACCACTCACCTCAATTGGGCCATCTAGTTGAAGAGCGCCAATCAACGCACTCTGGTGCTTTAAACTAAATTGAGACTTAAAATCCTGGGTAAGCAATTCAGCCGCTACATTATCTAATTGAATCTGGGTTAACTCGCCGTTTGAGAAAGTGACACGGTCGGTCAAAAAGACATTATCACGCACTGACAACACGCTAGGTAATTGTATAGTAACCTGCTCAGCTATTAATTCAGCAGCTAGAACCCCCTGTGGTAAATGTGCTTGAAGTGATTCAATACATGTCAAAGCCTGAAGTGTATTAGTAAGTCCACTCAAATCAACAACAGCCGCTTGATCCAATAAATCTATTTCACCGGAAACACCTCCAAGTATATCTGCTGACACCGTACACTCTGGTAAATGGTGCTCAGCTTGCACTTCAATCTCACCATTAAATTTTAACTGTTGGCCGTCAAATTCAACGTTCATCGAGCCTTCTAGTAACTTTACTTGCTTAGGCTTAAAAGATTGTATTGCGTTACTTGCTAATGAAATTTGATTTAGCCCTAGCTTATTTTTAAATATGCTCACTTGCCCGATTAAATCGCCATTGATCTCAAACTGATTGCGGTTTGGCTCAATAAGGCTCATTGATAGTGGCTTTATTAATGGAGAACCTGACAGACTAATTCTTTTGACATTTAGCAGTGGACGCTCGTCAGGTAATACGAGATTAAGCGGTTTAAGCTGTGGCGCTTCAGCATTTGTCTTTTTTGTTGGCTTCAGCGCAATATTCAACTCTGATAAAACGATATTTGAAAGGTTAATGTCAGCATCTACTAATTCAATTGAAGCTGCTGAATGTTCAATACATGCCTTATTAACACGAATAGAACTAAGGCCGGTAAGCGACCAATCTATACAACTCAGTTCAATATTGACATCCGCTAGATAGGGTGCAGCCACTTTATAAATAATTGTATTTCTAAATCCATAAAGGCAAATTAAGGTAGCAATTAAAAATATACTGACCCGAAGCAATCCCTTTTTAAACATAGCACTCTGACTGATAATAATTAAACTTCGTTATTTTACCTATTTTTATGATGTTTGTATCAACGAAAATGTAATCAGATGTAGGCGTTACACAGCACTAAATAGACCGTTAACATCACAAGGCACATTAAGGACACATTAAAATGTGCCAAGTTAAGACTTATGTAAAAACCAACAGAGTATGTAACTTTTCTTGTTTGGCATGCTTAACTATGCATTTGGTGTAGAATTTTGCCTTTAATCAAAACTGTCTATCACATTTTTAATGTATCTCACATTGCCATTTAATGCTCTTGTAGAGATGATTTTTTGAACGCATTGATACCTTCATTTACACTGAAGTCAGTAAAAGATTTATAACAATCTCATCAAACCGTTAATCAACATAACCGTCAATCAATCACTAACCTTGTATTGGTAACTACTCCATAAACGACATGTTGGTAAAGTAAACTGTATACCTTCGTAGATTACTCAGGGTATGATAAAAATGCCAAATATAAACAACGAATAAAAATATGTCACCGCCAACCATACTTGTCATTGATGATCGCTCTGAAATCATTACCAGCCTTCAGTTTTTACTCGAAGATAATGGGTATCAGATGCTATTTGCTAAAAACCCCTTTGATGCCAAAGAGCAACTATCTGAGCACTATATAGATCTAGTGTTACTCGACATGAACTTTTCACTAGATACAACTTCAGGAGAAGAAGGCTTAGCATTCTTAGCTTGGTTGAAAAAACAAGAAATTGATACACGAGTGGTTGCTATGACAGCTTGGTCAAACGTTGAGTTGGCGGTCAAAGCCATGCAATTGGGGGCCGGGGATTTCATTGAAAAACCTTGGAAAAACCAGCGTTTATTAAGTGTTATAAGTCAACAGCTTGAGCTCAAAGGGCTAAAAGCCATCAATAAAAAGCTGTCACAAAGACTAGAGCCTGCTAACGATACACCGAAATTTCAATGGCAATCTGCTTGTATGACTGAGCTGATGGAGCAAATTGAGAATGTGGCGCTTGCAGATGTCTCTATCTTACTGAGCGGTGAAAATGGTACTGGTAAAAGTCAGTTAGCAGAATATATTCATCAACGATCAGCTCGTAATGACCACCCACTTATCAGCGTTAACATGGGTGCAATTTCAGAGTCTTTATTTGAAAGTGAAATGTTTGGCCATAAAAAAGGGGCTTTTACAGATGCTAAATCTGATCGCATTGGTCGCTTTGAGCTGGCGCAGTCAGGCACATTATTTTTAGATGAAATAGCCAATATCAGCTTGGCACATCAAGCCAAATTACTGCGAGTACTAGAGTCAGGTCAATTTGAAGCCGTTGGTGATAGCAAAACACAATTTGCGAATGTTAGGATCATTAGTGCCACCAATGCCGACTGCAAGAAATTGATCCATTCAGAAAAGTTTCGCGAGGATTTATTTTATCGCCTCAATACCATTGAGTTTTCGCTGCCACCATTAAGGGCACGTTTTGATGATATTGTGCCATTAGCTGAATACTTACTTGCGCGTTTTAATAAAAAATATGGCAAAACCGTTGAGGGGTTCGATAAATCAGCACAGCAGCTGCTTAAAACATATCACTGGCCGGGTAACATAAGAGAAATGAGTCATGTTATCGAGCGCGCAACGCTGCTGACACAAACAACCCAAATCAGCGCTTCAGGTTTGCACATTGGTAATACTGGCAGCGAACCTTCACTACAAACTATGATGACATTAGAACAAGCTGAAAGAATGCTGATCAAAAAAGCCCTCCATGCGACTGCTCATAATATTACGCAAGCAGCTAATTTATTGGGGATCACCAAATCTTCTTTATATCGTCGCTTGGAAAAATATGATGATATTGAAAAGTAAGACCATAGAAAATTATATATATATAACCACACTTGGAGCTGGCATTCTGATCAGTCTACTGATGGCCATCATCATGTATTTAGCGGGTATGCCTTTACTCAACTTGATACTTGTTGAGTTGTTTTTAGTTCTAGTACTGTGTTGGTTTATTTCACATTTTGAGCAAAAAGTGGTGGTAGCTTTTGATCGTGCATTACTTCACATAGAAGCAGTAAAAATGGAGGATTACAATCAGTTTGCCCGTTCAGATTTTAAGGAAGGCAGTTCACAACGTCTGCACTTAGCCCTTAAAGATCTGAGTCATCATTTACAAAAAAATAAGTCTCGCTACGATCAGCATGCCTTTTTGCTGTATCAATTGATTGACCAACTCGATACCCCCATTATGGTGTTTAACAGCAAGCATCAGCTAAGTTATGCCAACCCTGCTTTTATGAACATCTACGATGAACCTTGGCAAATGTACCGCCATGCTTCTCCAAAAATCTTAGGCCTTGAACAAACAAGCACTGGCTGGCGATTAAATAGAACTTTGCAGCAGTGGCAAATCAGCGAAAGCGCCTTCATTGATAATGGAGAAGCGCATTATTTATTTGTACTCACAAACATAGACAGTGCCATACGTGCTAGTCAGCTCAATGCATGGCAGCAAATGATCCGTGTTATGGGTCATGAAATAAGGAACTCTCTAACCCCTGTTTCTTCCTTAGCAGAAAGCCTTTCAAGCAAAATGCAAGGCGCGCGCGAGCAACAAGCATTACAGCTTATTTCTGATCATTGCCACCAGCTACAAGACTTTATTAGCCGCTATGCTTCGCTATCTCATAACCTCAACTTGCAATTGACCCAAGTTGATATGCACAGTATGTGGCAAAAACTATCAGCGCTGACCCCTGATTTAGCACTTAACACCCAAATAGGTATCGAGCATATTCATGCAGATCAGACCTTTATTGAACAAGTGTTTATTAACTTACTGAAAAATGCCCATGAGGCAAACGCAAAACAAGTACGTATCCGTATCAGAGAAAAGCTTGGTAAAGTCTTGATCACCCTCGCCGATGACGGCCACGGTATTTTAAATACTGATAATTTATTTGTGCCTTTGTTTACCACAAAGCCAAATGGTCAGGGCATTGGGCTCACTTTCTGCCGCAATATAATAGAACACCATAAAGGCACGATTCATATCGAAAATAACCCACAGCAAGGCGTGACCGTAAGTATTTTTTTACCCCACAAACCGTTATCAAACCCCGCAGAGTAACACCGGTCGGAATCGAAATTGAGCCGTCCGATTCCGGACGGTTTTTAATATCCTATATTTGAATATAAAAATAAACAATTGATTTAAAAAAAGTTTACTACTTGGCATATTCTTTGTCTTATCTAGTTTAACAAGCTAGAGGGATTCAATGATGGATGTAGCAAAAACAAACAAAAAAACCAAAACTCTACGACGGACAATAGCAAAGCATAAATGGTTGTCTATTTTCACAATCATTGTCTTATGTGCCAGTGCCATTGCAATCAAACAAGCTGGTAGCAGCATTGCTGTTGAACGTAGCCAACTTATTATGGCAAGCGTTCAGCAGGGTGATTTAGACGTGGTGATCGACGGTTATGGTGTCCTAACTTCTAACAAGCAACAATTAATCACGACTTTTTCGGCTGCGACTGTAAAAGAAATTGTGTTAAAACCCGGTGCACCTGTCACAGCCAATAGCGTCATTGTTAAGCTCGAAAACCCTGAGCTTGAACAACAAGTTCAAGATGCAGAGCAAGAGCTAACACAATTACAGGCCAACCTTCGCCAATTAAAACTCAATAATCAAAGAGAGAAACTCAATGAGGCCGCGGCACTGGCCGAAATCAAAGCACAATTTGAAACAGCATCACTGCGCAGAGCCGCCGAAGAACAATTGGCTGAGAAAGGCATTGTTTCTGATCTTGATTTTCAACAAACCATATTAAATGAAAAGCAACTCAAAGAACGGATGAGAATTTTATCCGAGCGTAATGCGCAGCTCAGCTTAGTGCATGAGGAAGCCGTGAATATTCAACAAGAGCGTATCAAGCAACAACAAGGTCGCTTAAATATTGCAAAATCTAGACTTGAGAAACTGACCGTACGCGCTGGCTTCGATGGGGTATTACAGCGCTTGTCGGTTGAATTAGGGCAAAGCCTTTCTGCTGGTAGCGAAGTCGCACTGATTGGTAGCATTACTGATTTAATTGCGCTGATCCGTGTGCCTCAGAGTCAAATTCAACAAGTGGCTATTGGCCAAGCAGCCACTATCGACACACGTCGAGATAAGATCACAGGCGTAGTTAAACGCATCGATCCAATTGTCTCAGATAACACGGTTGAGGTAGAGATAACATTGCCTAGCAACTTGCCATCAAGTGCCCGTCCTCAAGCGTCTATCGATGGTAAAATCATAGCTGATTCTCTAAAAAATGTTTTATATATCAGACGCCCTGCGGGTACTCAAAGCAACGATGCTATGCCTTTATATCGCGTCCTAAACGGCACTCAAAGTGCTGAGTTAACGCCGGTACAATTTGGCGTACAAGCAGGGCAATTTATGCAGTTGCGCTCAGGTGCTGACGTCGGCACACAATTTATCATTTCAGATTTAAGTAATTTACATACTCACAAAAAGATATCGATTCAATGAACGCGAATTTAGCCAAGTGGTTAAAAGACCTTTGACTGCTTGATTTATATGAATAACTTGGTATTGCCATAAAAAATAAAGGACATCACATGAGCGACATAAAAATAAAAATGACTGGGATCTCTAAAGTATTTGAAACCGAAGACATAGAAACCCATGCATTAAAGAGTATAGATTTAGAGATCAAAGCCGGTGAATATGTATCTATATCAGGGCCTTCTGGGTGTGGTAAATCAACGCTTTTAGCCCTGCTGGGCTTATTAGATATGCCATCTGGTGGTGAGTATTACATTGAAGGGGTGAACGTCACGGATCTGAGCCTTGACCAAGCTGCTGAAATAAGAAATACAAAAATAGGCTTTATATTTCAGTCTTTTAATTTAATTGATGAATTGAGCGTATTTGATAACGTTGCCCTACCATTGCGTTACCAAAATAAACCACCCAGCGATAGTGAATTAAAACAGCGAGTCCAAGCATGTCTTGCACTGGTTGATATGACTCACAGAATGGCGCACAAACCCAATCAACTGTCGGGTGGTCAGCAGCAGCGTGTCGCCATTGCCCGTGCTTTAGTTGCCAACCCTGCAATTTTATTAGTCGATGAACCAACGGGTAACTTAGATTCCAAAAGTGGTGATTTAGTCATGGATGTACTCGAAAAGCTGAACCAACAAGGCACTACCATTTGTATGGTAACTCACGACCCACGCTATGCCGATATGGCCAAAAAACAGCTTAGATTATTAGATGGAGCGATTTTGACCACTCCTAAAATAAAGGCTGTATCATGAAGCAGATAATTTACCATAGCAAACAAGCTTGGGCGTCGCTGAGTAAAAAGCCTGGCTTTATCGCCACCGTGATCACCACCATGGGGGTTACGCTAGGTGCTCTTTTATGTGTACTAACATTGGGTTACTTTCTCCTTATCAAACCCTTGCCCTATCCCGAGCATGAAAAATTATATAAAGTTGAGCATGTTTTACACGATAGTAAAGATAAAATACAAGGCACCTCTTTTACTTATCCGGGTTTAATTCACCTATATAAACACCAAGATGTCTTCTCTAAAAGTGCATTAATCTATTACGGCCAAGACGTAATGACCAATTTATCAAACTCACCTCGTTTAGAGACTGGCTATGTCACACCAGAGTGGTTTGAATTACTCGATGCCCATATGATACTTGGCCGTCAATTTGAGCAATCAGAAGCATTGAACACCCATAACCCGGTTGTCGTCATTAGCCATCAACTTTGGCACCAAACTTTTGATGCTGATCCAAATATCTTAGATAGAAAAGTCGAGTTCAGTGGCATTAGTTTTAACATCGTTGGCGTATTAGATAAATCGTTTATTGAACCCCAAATTGAAAATATTGGGCAAAACACTTCGGTGTGGTTTCCCTTTGATTATAACCAAGGAAAGCGATTTGAAGATTCTTGGGGTAATATTCTAGGCGCTCTGACATTTGTGGGTAAAAAAAACCTTGATGTAACTGACTCACAAGCAGCTCAAACAATCACCGCTTTAGTCAATGATAAATGGCAACAAGAAGTAGCCGGTATTGCATTTTTTGCAGGCTGGCGAGTGAACATGGCGCTGACCAATTTCCATGATCAAATTTTAGGCGACAGTGGCGATACTGTTTATTTATTACTAGCAGGTGTCATCGGATTAGTGCTTATTGCCACAGCAAATATCAGCAATTTACTCATGTCTCGCACTGCCGAACAGCAACGTCAGTTAGCTATTTTTGCAGCGCTTGGGGCAAAACAATCGCAGCTTTTTAAAACATTACTTGCCGAAACAGGTGTATTAATGGGGCTGTCGGTGCTCTTTGCACTTATTATTGCCATGTCTGGCTTTTATATTATGCAAACCTATTTGGTCAGTGTGTTACCTAGGGTCGATGAGCTTGCAATCAATGTGGTCACCTTAACTGCTGCAGTGTTATTCGCCTTGTTATTCGCCTTAATGTTTGCAGGATTGAGTCGACGCATAATCAACTATAAAGCGCTTAACTCTATGCTACAGTCAAGCGGTAAAGGAACTGGCATTCAAGTTTCTAAAAAAACCAGACAATTTTTAATTGTTAGCCAAGTCGCCATTGCTACTGTACTGGTATTTGCCAATATTAGTTTGTTTAAAGAAGCCTATAACACCATCACTGAAACCAGAAGCTATAAGGTAGAAGACAAACTTGAGCTGACTGTTTCTCTTTCATCAGCAACACGCCCACCTCGGGAAGAGATTGTCTCATTTAACAATGAACTTAAAGAAAAGTTGACTCAGCTCCCTCAAGTGGAGTCAGTCTCTTTATCAAGTTCTGTACTTCGAGATTATAATTTATGGGCGCTCACTTCACTTTCTGACGACAGTCGCTACGTCATATATAACAAAGATATAGATGATATCTATTTTGATATGCTAAATATGGAAGTAATCGAAGGAGATAACTTTAGCCAAGCAGATATTCAAGACCGTCCCAGAAAACTTATTGTGAATGATGTCTTTGCAAAACAACTAAATCCATCCGGTAGTGTTATTGGCATGCAACTCTCTAGTAACCCTGAGCACCCAAACTTCACAATTATTGGTGTTGTTAAAGGTATAAAACTACCCGGTCACACTGACGTCCCAGCAAGAGTTTATGGTCCAACCTCTCGTGATGATAATGACTTTACACTTAACTTGTTACCGGGGCAACGCTTATCACGAGAACAAGCCGCCAATACCATTAAAGAAGTAAGCAGCTTGTATGCGCTGTTCAGATTAGAGTACTTTGAAGAAATAGAGCAAGAGCAGTTGTTTACACAATATGCAACCGCAATCACAACTTCGGCGCTTGCCATATTAACTTTCTTTTTAGCGGGCGTCGGCCTCTATGGTATTTTGAGTTACGGAACCCATATGCGCCGCTTTGAACTTGGCACACGAATGGCAATTGGTGCAAAACGTAAACACTTGGTTGGGCTTATCATTAAAGACAATGTCACTGTGGTTATTATGGGTGTAGTAGCCAGTATTGTTATTTTAACGGCGATTTATTTAGCTTATGATGAGCTGTTCATGACCTACTTGGCATCTAATATCGTTACTATGTTCATTGCCACTGTCGCTGCCATCACTGGGCTATCATTGTTCGCATGTTATTGGCCACTGCGCCAGTTTATAAACCAACCCGCAATTTATTCATTACGTAATAGCGATTAATCGGTGTAAGGATTTTAATCACTATTAAAAACGAAAAAGGTCACCGAGGTGACCTTTTTTTAAATCAAGTTGAGGCAGTGCAGACTAATTCATCCTGAAGCTGCGGCCCGGCTTTTCTTCCCTGAAAAGCGTTCGACTAACTGCGAAACTTCGTTTCGGTTCAGTCTCACCCAACGTTTTTACGTGCGTTACGGAACATGCGCATCCAAGGGCTGTCCTCTTTCCACTCATCTGGGTGCCAAGAGTTAGCTACTGCACGGAATACACGCTCTGGGTGTGGCATCATTA
>CAYZOE010000124.1:0-10982 GCA_964479805.1 uncultured Pseudoalteromonas sp.
CGATTGCGAACTCCTCATCTAGCCATATTAAAGAGTTGGTAAAAATGTGATCTCGAAGTAATTTTTTTGCATATGTTCTACCTGCAATAACATGAAATTTATAATTTTTTTTAGAGAGGTTTGGCGGGCTAAAAAGCAGTGCTTCTTGACTATGTTCTTGTAGCAGCGCTTTATCTCTATAGTCTTGCCAACGCTTAAAGTTAGTAAAATGATGATCTGTGCGCTGCCACTCAGCTAAGATTTTTGCATAAACGTTGAAAACTTTACGCCAGCCATTACCACATGCTTGGTTTATAAGATCGATTTCACCTTTACTAAGTGGTTGTACTGATTGAAGATTGTGGTATTCAGACATAAAAGGTGGGTTTTCAATATAGATAGCGATTAAACCCTCTTCTACTCCTAATCCCTGAGTTGATAATTTCATGATCTGTGTTGTGCAAGTAGACTATCGAGCGCGTTGGCGAATGTTTGCTTGTCGGTACTGCTTAATTTTGCTGGTCCACCTGACATTTCAACACCACTGCTGCGCATTGTGTCCATAAAATCCCGCATATTTAGGATCTGTTTGATGTTATTCTCAGTAAATTTTTCACCTCTTGGGCTCAATGCAAAAGCGCCCTCCTCTAATACTTCTGCTGCAAGAGGGATATCAGAAGTGATCACTAAATCACTCTGTTTTACTCTTTTTACAATCTCATTGTCAGCAATATCAAAGCCTTTGCTTACTTGGAGCAAATTAACATATTGTGTGACAGGGACGCGCATACTATGGTTTGCGACCAGTGTCGTGTGCGTTTTTGTTCGCTCAGCGGCGCGGAAGAGGATTTCTTTGATAACAGCTGGACATGCGTCCGCATCGACCCAAATATGCATAAATAGACTCTGAGTTAGTAAAAATTCGGTGTGAATGAGGATGATACCAAGAAAACCTAAATCAGCAAGTGTAAACCCCCTTTACACTCAGAATGAATAAAGCTTATGAGCCTCAATGTCATCGTATTTTCATAGAAGTTCTTAAAATAGCGAAGTATTTCTTATGTATGAAGAGTATTGAGATCATATTTTTACTAACTATAAAAGAGTTTAGTTTAACTAAACATTTCTAAGATCAGGTTTTTACCAACTGTTTTTTTACAGATCATGATTTTACTTACTGAAGTCCCATAATTAATTCAGAGATCAGATTTTTACTAACTATAACTATTTTAATTACCTTATTAAGACTTCTAGATCGTGTTTTTACTAACATTATGACTTTTTAATTCTAGATAGATCATGATTTTACTAACTAGCTTAGTAAAATCATGATCCAAAAAACATTATCAATATCTGTATGTTAACAACTTTTCCTTTATGGATGGTGTTTATGTAGTTAAAAGGTAAACGTTATCGTACAACTAACGCTTAAGTTGATAAAATCATGATCTCTAGAGTTCTAATGAGATTAATTTAACTTGATTAGTAAAAGTTAAAGGCGTTAATCAATAACAGCTCTTAATTTATGGAGCTGCTTTTTTAAGTAAGATTTATTACCATGAATTCAGTTTAACTTAGTAAAATAACGATCTGAATATGAACTGCTAATATGAAAAGATGAATTTAATTGACCAAATTATGGCTTGTCGACTTTGCGACGATGCACTCCCCTTCGGGGCTAGACCTACCATTCAAGCCTCGTCGATTTCTAAAATTCTGATATCAGGGCAAGCACCCAGTTTAAAAGTTCATCAAACGGGAAAGTTATTCAATGATCACAGTGGCGTAACCCTAAGAGAATGGTTGGGAGTAACCGAAGCGCAGTTTTATGATCCTGACTTATTTGCCATCGTGCCTATGGCATTTTGTTATCCGGGTAAAGGAAAAAGTGGTGACTTACCCCCACCTAAAATATGTGCACAAACTTGGCAAAAACCAATACGAGCTTACTTTAGGCAGATACATTTGCATATATTAGTAGGTCAGTATTCACAGCGTTATTACTGTAACAATTTTAAGTCAGTGACACAGCAGGTGCAGCAATGGCCGTCCATGCTGCCTAAGTGTATTGCTTTGCCTCATCCTAGCCCAAGAAACCAGCCATGGCATGCTAAAAACTCCTGGTTCGAACAAGTGTTAGTACCTGAGTTAAAAGAACAAATACAAAAGTTAATCACTAGTTAAATAATTTTAACGAAAAGACATTGTATTTTTAGATAAGTCAATACATACTTACGATTACACTTTATTACAAATATTAACAAGTACATTCTCAAGGATAGAATATGCTCAACAAGGTTACTGGCTGGTGTGCTGTTTTATTATCACTGTTGGCCTTTTACCCTAGCAATATGACAGGTAGTTTGTCATGTATCGGCTTCTATATAAGTTTGTTCGCAATGTTTATAGGGGCTTACGCAAGTAGTTCAGGCAGATATGTTTACTTCAATTTAGTATTTCTTTTTTCACTGATAAATATTTTCGTCATCAATGATGGAACGAATGCATTTTTGCTTTCACAGCAAAATGACTGGGTTTACGTTTTATCTATGTACGGTATTTTTGCAGTCGTGAGTGTTGTTTGTTTTGGTCTACTAAAAAAAGAAACACTGTTAGCGCAATTAGACGCGGTTAATTAGCCTCATTTAATTAAGTTGGCTATTCAATTAGCTAACTTACTTCCCTGTTTGCTTTTACATCTCTTTTCTTCTGCACTTGGCGTTTACCTGACTTCATGGTAGTTTTTGGAAAATTTATTTTCAAAGAGATAAAAGTCATGCCTAAGGCGAGTGAAATAAAAAAACATAATGCCATTGATTATAACGGTCGTGTAATGATTGTTCGTGATATCGAGCGTTCAGTACCACAAGGTCGTGCTGGGGGTAGTCTTTACCGTATGCGTATGTACGATGTAGTTACAGGTGGTAAAGTTGATGAGACGTTCAAAGCTGAAGAAATGTTAAATTTGGCAGATCTAATTCGTCGTCCAGTTCTACTGTCTTATATCGATGGTGAAGAACATGTGTTTATGGATGAAGAAGATTACACACCTTATAATATCAATACATCTTCAATTGCTGAGCAAGTACTGTTTATTAATGAAGAAACAAAAGGCTTACAGGCTGTTCTAGTTGAAGGCTCGCCGGTTTCTATCGACCTACCATCGAGCGTAGAGCTAGTAATTGAAGACACCTCACCGTCGATTAAAGGTGCTTCAGCAAGTGCACGTACAAAGCCTGCAACATTAACGACAGGTTTAATTGTTCAAGTACCAGAGCATATCTCTACAGGTGATAAAATCAAAATTAACACTGATGAGAAAAAATTTATGGGTCGTGCTGATAGCTAACCTCTCGGCTGCGGTTTTTAACCGTAGCCAATAAACCTCTCCCATTCTATTTTTAACGAAACTTTAACCTTTGTTTTTTTCCTGTTAGACTCCATACCTACTTAATTTTGTGTCTCCTTTAATGACATGGAAATTATCTTTTAGTATTTTTTGCTACGGATTAGCAAGGGTTTTTAATGAGTTATATTCCAGATACCAGTGCACAGGACTCACAAGTCGTCACATCTAAACAAACTAAAAAGCGCGTTATTTATACTGCTTCATTATTTGTATTTTTAATATTTTGTTATGCTTTTATTCTCCCTCTAGTCGAAGGCTGGGTTGGTGGTAAATCAGCGATTTCCCTCGATAAGCTTAAGTTGGCACAAGTAACACAGGGCGATTTCGTTCGAGACTTTTCTGTACAAGGTAAAGTGATAGCAGCTCGTCGCCCTGTTTTATACAGCCCTGCGCAAGGTACGGTAACCTATTTAGTCGATGCGGGCGACCGTGTAGAGATGGGGCAAGCACTAGCGAAGGTAGAAAGCCCAGAGCTTCAGAGCATGTTTGAGCAAGAAAATACCCAACTCTCAAGGCTGAGAACGCAACTAGCGAGAGAAAAAATCCAGGCTAAACATATTCAGCTACAGCAAGAAAATCGCATTGGCCAAGCGAGAGTCGCGCTTAACGCTGCGAAAAGAGAAATGCGCCGTTCTGAAGAGGCGAAGGAAAATCAAATTATCAGTGATATTGACTTTCAAAAAGCCAAAGATGATCTTGAAAATGCAATGCGCGAGTTTGAACATGTGAATAAAGAAGTCGCGCTACTTAAAGAAAGTCAGCAATTTGAAATCCAAACTTATGAATTTGAATTCAACGCACAAAAGGTAAAGGTCGCTGAATTACAAAGACAAGTGTTAGGCCTTGAGGTACGTTCTCCTGTTGCTGGTTTGGTTGGTAATTTAAATCTAGAACAAAAAAATACAGTTACTAAAAATCAGCCATTAATGAGTGTCGTTGACCTTAGTGAATATGAAGTTGAAGTGTTAATTCCAGAAACTTATGCCGATGATTTAGCCCTAGGTATAGAAGCCGAAATCAATTTTAACGAGCAAAGCTTCATGGGTAATCTAGTTGCTATGTCTCCAGAAATAACCAATGGGAGTGTTCAGGGGAAAGTGAGATTCACGGGTATAGCGCCTGATAATTTAAGACAGAATCAGCGGCTTACGACACGCTTGATATTAGAACAAAGGTCACAAGTAAATTATCTGCCAAGAGGTCGATTTTTACAAAGCTATGATGGTATGCATATCTATGTATTACGTGATAACGAAGCGGTAAAAGTACCAGTAAAGTTCGGCCCCAAAAGTTTATCTAAAATTGAGGTGATTTCAGGCCTTGCGCTTGGCGATACCGTGATTATTTCTGACTATCGAGTTTTTGAAAAGGCTGCAAGCGTCAGAGTCCTTCAATAAAATGTATTTATTAAGTTTGCTCATCGGATTAGCAACTTATCTCATCGTCTTGGAAGAATAAAAAATAAGGAAAGGAAATGTTGAAAATGACAGGGCTTGCTAAAGCCTATATAACTTCTGATATTAAAACACAGGCGCTTCAGCCATTTGATTTAGCTATAGGGCAGGGAGAGTTTGTTTCAGTCATCGGTCCTTCTGGTTCGGGTAAAACCACTTTTCTGAATATTGCTGGACTACTCGAAAGCCATAGCGATGGCGTATACGAACTCGATGGGCAAGATGTTTCTAAGATGTCTGATAAGCAAAAATCGGCTTACAGAAATGAAAAAATTGGCTTTGTTTTTCAGAGCTTTAATCTGATCCCAGAACTTAATTTATACGACAACATTGACATGCCTCTGCGCTATCGAAAATTTAATGCAAAAGAGCGTGATGAGCGCATCATGAAAGCATTAGAACAAGTGGGCCTTGCTGGTCGTAAAAATCATTATCCAACACAATTATCGGGAGGTCAGCAGCAGCGTGTTGCTATTGCCCGTGCGATTGCAGGAACGCCAAGTGTTATTTTTGCCGATGAACCTACAGGTAATTTAGACTCAAAAATGGCTCAAGGTATTATGGCATTATTGCAAGACATTAATGCGTCAGGCACGACGATTGTCATGGTAACCCATGATAATGAACAAGCGCAGCTTGCGCAGCGAATTGTGCAAATTAAAGATGGTGTGCTAAGTGAAGAGTCGCCTATTTTGACTCAAGCTATCGCTTAAGGAGTCATTATGTTTTCATATTATGTGAAATTGGCACTTATCAACTTTAAGCGAACACCATTACTGAGTTTTTTAATGGTTATGCTTATCGCTATGGGCATTGGCGCAACAATGACGACCTACACCGTCAACTATATGATGAGCCAAGACCCCATACCTACAAAAAGCGACAACTTATACTCTGTTCAAATTGATAGTAGAGGTGATGGCGTTGATTACAGTTACCTTGATACGATCCCTCCAGAAATGACCTATCTGGATGCAATGAACATCCTCAAATCTGATATTCCCAAATATCAAGCTGTGATTAGTGCAATCCGTACTACTGTAAAAAATCCAGCTAAGCATGACACTGCAGTAACAAGAGAAGTACGCACAACCAGTGCTGATTTTTTTCCAATGCTTGAAGTGCCATTTTTATATGGCAGAGGCTGGGATGAAACGGCGGATAACAATGCTGAGCAAGTCGTTGTATTAACTAAACAAGCGAATATGCGCTTTTTTGATGGAGAAAACTCAATTGGCCAATCACTACAGTTAGGCGAGGATTTATATCAAGTGGTGGGCGTGCTTGATGATTGGTTAATAGTTCCTAAGTTCTATGGCCAAAATAATGCTATGTATTCACAACCTTTCGATATTTTCATGCCATTTAGCACACAAGTAAGCAAAGAAATTTTTACTACCTCACTCATTAATATTTCTTGTTGGAAGCCTGCTGAAGATGAAAGTACAGCTGCTTTTCTCGCATCGGAATGTTCTTGGATTAACATTTGGGCTGAGCTAGAAAGTGATGAGAAAAAGCAGCAATTCCAACTGTTTTTAGATAACTATGCGCAACAACAACAAGCACAAGGGCGTTTTGCTAACCGTATTCTCAATAAGCTTGTTTCAGTTAAGCAATATTTAGTAGAAGAGGAAATTGTTCCTGAAGATAGCAAAATAGCAGTGTGGCTTGCCGCATTATTTTTAATTGTTTGCTTACTTAACTGCATGGGGCTGATGATGGCTAAATTCCATGGTAAAGCCGGGGAAGCAGGATTGCGCCGAGCTGTCGGGGCGAGTCGACAACATTTAATTGCACAATTTTCAGTGGAGCTAGCGGTTGTAGGCTTTATTGGTGGTGTTTTAGGTCTGCTGTTAGCACAACTAGGCTTAGTTGCTATGACGAATTTATACAGCCACTTACATAGTTCGCTGATGCAGATGAATGCCTTAATTGTGATTATTACTTTGGCTTTAGCTGTAGTGATCAGCTGCATTTTTGGTTTGATACCGATTCTAAAAGCCAGCCGAATTCAACTTTCAAGTCAGCTAAAAAGCTTATAGGAGTTAATTATGAGAGATTTAGCCCCGATAATTAAAGCTTTATTTAAAGATAAACTGGTCCCTTTTCTTCTTATTTTGCAAATATCAGTCACTTTTATGGTGATGGTAAATGCAGCAAATATGATCAGTGAACGTGAAAAGTTGATGTCTAGACCCACTGGTGTTGACGAAGAAAACGCCTTTTATGTTTTGACGAATTTGCAGGGACCTGCTGAGAATTATATCGCAAATTTGAACCATGATTTGGCAAGTTTACGCGCAATTGAGGGGGTTGAAGCGGTCTCTCCTTTAAACGGTGTACCCCTAGGGTTGTGGGGTAATTATACTTCTGTTTATCCTAACTTAGATACAGAGTACCCAATTGATGTGGCAGGATATTATGGCTCTGATGAGCATATTGTTAAAAACTTAGGCCTTACATTAATTGCTGGTGACAACCTGACTTTAAGCGATACTACGATTACCGCTAATGGTGGTCAAAATATTTCTTCTAATATTTTAATTACCAAAGCCTTTGCTGAGTTAGTGAGCCCCGAAGATTGGCGCCAAGCTGTAGGGCAGACTGTTTATACATCTAACACACCTCAGCGCATTAAAGGGATAATAAAGGCTATGCAAGGTGCTTGGCCACGGTGGTATGGTGTAAATGGTTCAATTATTTATCCCGTTATCGAAGTAAATAATACAATTCGTTATTTTGTACGGGCAAAGCCTGACCAGCTTGATAATGTAATGGAAGAAGTCAATAAAGTACTTCTAAACACACCCGGGCGCGTCATTGAAAAAATGCAGACGATGGAAGAGGTGAGGTTAAGGGCTTATAAAGATGATAACGCGAGTAGCAAGCTACTTATATCAGTTTGTATTGGATTATTACTTGCGACAAGCCTAGGCATTTACGGCCAAGCGCGCTTTTCAGTAAATCGCCGTAAAAGACAGATAGGCACACGCAGAGCATTAGGTGCAAGCAAAGGGCAGGTAATGCGATTCTTTATGCTTGAAAACGCTGTGGTCAGCCTTACAGGGCTTGTTATTGGTTTTATTGCAGCATTATCACTGAGCGAACAATTTGCTCAACACTTTGGTTTAACACCTGTACCGCTGCCGTATTTATTATCAGGTATGGCAGCATTGTTTGTGTTAGGTCAGCTATCAGTAAGTTACCCTGCACTGCAAGCGTCAAGAGTCGAGCCTGCTATCGCAACGCGAAGCGCTTAAACACTTTAGCTTAATTGAAAAAGCCAGATCATATTTTTACTAGGTAAAATTTTGATCTGGCTTTTTTGTGTCTGAGTAACTATTTCTTTATCAATTGCTTAATCTCTTTGACTAAGGCAATACTGGCTTCATTATCGCCGTGCACACACAAGGTATCTGCTTTTAGTGCCAACACGCTTCCAGAGCCCGTTGTGACTGTGCCTTGAGTTAATAACTGCTTTACTTGCGCTAATAACGCAGGCTTGTCATGCACTGCATTAGGTTCACTTCTTGGGGTTAAACGCCCTTCGTTGGTATATAAGCGATCCGCAAAAGCCTCAAACAACAATGGCAGGTTATATTTTTCAGCCATAGCCAAGTGCGACGCTTGCTCGTTGGTCGCCAGTAGCATTAACTTTAGCGGCTTGGCATAGCTACCCACAGCCTGCATAACAGTCTCTAAAATGCTGTTATCGGCCATCATATCGTTATAAAGTGCACCATGTGGTTTTACATAGCTAATTGATAAACCATGTACTTGTGACATGCCATCTAAAGCTGCAATTTGATAATGCAAACAATTTACTAACTCATCATGACTGAGCTTCATAGAGCGGCGACCAAAACCTTGTTTGTCGGGATAGCTTGGGTGAGCACCAATTTGCACATTATGCTGTTTAGCAAGCGTGAGGGTTTGAGCCATCACATCCGGGTCACCAGCGTGAAAGCCACAAGCAATATTTGCCAAATCAATCACTTGCATAGCGTGGCTATCTAAACCCATTTGCCACGCACCAAAGCTTTCGCCTAAATCGCAATTTAATAACATGTTCGCTTCCTTTAAATACTGACAGGGAGTTGGCCTTCTGGCTTTTCTAAGCCCAAAATCACTTTAGCGAGCGCAGTAAACGCAGGACCAGAGATCACATTTTTACTAACTACATCGACATTGTAGGCATAACTGGCCAAAACTGCTTGTGCGTATGGCGCATAAATTGGGATCTCATAAGGGGCACGCAGGCTAATAAATAGCGTTGGCTTTTCAGCAAGTTTTGCCTGCTTAAGCAGCGCTAATAGTGCTTTTGGCTGTTCATTACGTTTGAGCTTAAAACTGTCAAGGGCCTTTACATCATCCATGCCACCAATCTCAACTGCACTTTGCTGAGGACTGGCATGGGCGGCGATGATCAGGTCTGAGTTAGTAATATTTTGATCTGCCTGTTTTGGATCGAACCCTTGTAAACTGCTACACGTGACATGTAACTCTTGCTTGCTTAAAGAAAGTAAAGCTTGCTCAAGAGCATGACATTTTTGCGTATCAGGCATGACCAAATGAATGCGTTTATGTTTAGCTTGAATAGGCAATAGGCCGTTGTTCTTTACTTGAGTAATGGCGGCAACAGCAAGTTCACTTTCAAGTTGGCGGTGACTCGGGTTACCTAATGTCGCTTTAGCAATGGCGCTAGAGCGGGCCGCTTGGTTTGCCAAAAATTTCTGTTTGAGAGAAATAATACGCTGTGCCGATTGCGCTATTTCAGTTTCATTTAGCTCACCTAAAGTAACCGCCGCATTTAGCGCACTCATTAGCTCATCAAGATTTTGAATATCGTCAGGAGTACGAATAGCAATTGGCATTAGGGCAATATCAACCCCGGCTTTAAAAGTTTCAATCACCGCGGATGTCGGGGTAAAGAAGTGGCTGATCCCCGCCATATCGAGCGCATCGGTCACCGTCACACCTTGGTAGTTCAGCTTTTCTCGTAGCAAGTCATGCATAATTTTACGCGATAATGTAGCCGGTTTAATCATGGCTTCACCTTGCTTGTTCACAAAGGTGCTGTTATCAAGTGCGGGATATTGAATATGCGCGGTCATGATCATACCCGGCGCGTGCTTATCAATAATGTATTTAAAAGGCGCAAGCTCAACCTGTTCAATGCGTTTTAAATCGTGTTTAACAAGCGGTAAACCAGTGTGGCTATCGACCGAGGTATCACCGTGACCTGGAAAGTGCTTAAGCGCAGAAATGACGTTTTGCGCTTCAAATGCTTCAACTTGTGCTGCGCCCATTTTTGCTACTTCGAGTGAGTTCTCAGAGAAAGAACGAACGTTGATCACCGGATTGCCCGCGTTGTTATTCACATCAACGGTCGGCGCAAAGTTGACATTAATGCCAAGGCTATTTAGCTCTTTACCAATGGCGGTGGCAACTGCACTTGCATAGTGGGTACCGTGTTTATGATAAGTGGCTCCTATACTCATATTACCTGTGAAGGACGTAGCTTCAGCACGGTTGATACGAGCTACACGGCCACCTTCTTGGTCAATTGATATAAACAACGGTTGTGGATGTTTAGCTTGCTGAGCAGCCGTTTGTAAGTCATTGGTGAGTTTTACGATTTGCGCAGTATCTGGCACATTCTCGGCGAATAAGATCACGCCTCCAATATGATGTTTAGCAATCAACTCGGCAAGTGGTTTAGGCAACTCGGTCATACCTTGTCTACAGGCTTTTGACTCGCCACTTTCGCAGTAATAACGAAAATCTAGCATCAACTTTTGACCAAGTTGTGCTTCTAAAGGTAGTTCAGAGGCATGATTGAGTGATTTTGCTGCACCGCTGGCACTGATTGTCATGGCGATCACCATCCCGATATTTTTTAAAAATTGCGTCACAGGCTACCTAAATTATCTGGCCTTAAACTGAATGAGTTAATTTAGCATTTGCAGCACTGAATTAATAATCTACATCGATAAAAACATGACACTTGTCATATCGATCAATGACAAAGCTCACTGAAAGTCTCTTATGCCTTTAGCCATACTAAACCCATCAAAGTTAATTACGCACTGAGGAATTGGTTATGGAAAGCATCATGTGGGCAGTTTTAGGTATGGCAT
>CAYZOE010000125.1:0-9042 GCA_964479805.1 uncultured Pseudoalteromonas sp.
GTGGCACAGCTAAACGAATACAGCTATCGCTTTGATGGTGTAAAGGAAATTCGCGGTCCAAACTACAGTGGTCATGCGGGTGTGGTAACTGTGTTAAAAGACGATAAATTCATCGTTGAGTTATATGCTGAAAAACGCCTATATGATATTGGCATGCAATTTATGACAGAAGCTGCGATTGATGATGGTTTCTTCAGAGATTTATATTTAGCGCTCGGTGAGCAACTGAGTGAAGGTGCGTGGTCGTTACGTATTTATCACAAACCTTACGTTCGCTGGATGTGGCTAGGTGGTATTTTAATTTCACTTGCCGGCTTCATGGTTGTGGCAGATAAGCGTTACCGTAGAAGAAAGATAAAGGGAGCTGTAGCATGAATAAAAAGCTATTAGGTTTTATTCCTTTTTTAATCTTTATCTTCTTATGTGTTTTCCTGTACCAAGGCTTGTTTGGTAACCCAAGAGAGTTACAAACCGGCCGTATAGGTCAAACGATGCCAAGCTTTGTTTTACCTGATTTAATGGATGAATCAAAACAGTGGCGTGATACAGATCTAAAAGGTGACGTATATTTACTGAATGTATGGGGCACTTGGTGCCCGACCTGTATCGCTGAATTGGGTTATCTTACTGAGTTAAGAGAGCATGGGGTACGCATTATTGGTTTGTATTATGAGCAAGCTTATGATCCAGACTTTGGCGATCAATTTGATATCAATGCACTGCGCAATGAAGTGCAGAATATGCTTGATAGAGCTGGCAACCCATATCAATTCAATATTTTAGACTTAGACCGCACACTGGCACTTGACCTAGGCGTTTCAGGTGCGCCTGAAACTTTCCTTGTTGATGCCAATGGTACGATTTTATTGCACCACACAGGAGATATAAACCCTCGAGTTTGGCGTGCTAAGTTTGCACCTGTTATGCAGGAGTTATCAGAATGAGAATTTTAACTTTATTATTTCTTAGCATTTTAAGCTTTTCAGCTTATAGTGCCCAAGATGAATATGAGTTCGCTAATGCTGAGCGTGCAGCAACCTTCAAGGCCCTGACGCAAGAGCTTCGTTGTCCGAAATGTCAAAACCAGAATATCGCTGATTCAGATGCCATTGTCGCTAAGGACTTACGTGACAAGGTGCTAATGTTAGTTAACGAAGGAAAATCAAAGCAAGAAGTCATTGATTACATGATTGACCGTTATGGTTACTTTGTTCACTACCAACCGCCGGTTACACCTGCAACCATTGTACTTTGGGTATTACCAGTACTAATTGTGATCATTGGTTTTGGCTTTATTGTCTTTCGACAAAAGAAGGCGTCAAAGAAGCAAAAGTGGAATGCGCAAGACGAGGAAAAGCTCGCGCAACTGATCAAGCAGTATCAACGTCAGGAGCATAATTCATGAGCGCAATGACGCAAATGTGGGGCATGTTTGCTCTATTATCAATTCTTGCCGCTTTATTTGTTGTGGTGCCATTTTTACGACGTGAAAAGGTCATCGCGGTTGATTCTGATGCCAATGCAGAGCGCATTGCCATTTATCAACAGCGCCTAGATGATTTAGAGCAAGAGTTTGCGGATAAAAAAATTGAGCAAACAGCTTACAACGAATCAATTGTTGAGTTAAAGCGCCGCTTGCTTAATGAGTTATCTCCTGAGAAACAACTTAATGCTCGAGGTAATAACCGTATATTCGCGCTAACCGGTTTGGCTTTTTTAGTTGCAGTGAGTGCCGTATTTTATGGCTTTACAGGCAGTCAAAAGCAAATAGAAGATTGGTACACTGCCATCGAAAGGTTGCCAGAATTTGGTGAGCGTGCGGTTTTACAGCAAGGCGAGCCACTGTCTCAAAATGAACTTCAAGCATTTGCTTTAGGTCTTCGCACAAAGCTGGCAGAAAGTGGCGATGATGCGGTAGCTTGGATGCTGTTAGGCCGTGTTGCTATGTCACTAGGTGATAATGATATGGCCAAGCAAGCTTTCGAAAAAGCATTGGTTATGCAGCCTGATAATAACAATGTATTGGTAAACTTCAGCCAAGTGTTGTTAATTGAAGGTACTGAGCCGAGCATGAATCGCGCTGCGAGAATGTTATCTAAAGTTTTACAGTCTGATCCAAGTAATATGGACGCGATTTCGCTATTGGCATTAATCGCATATGAGCGTCAAGACTGGGAAGAAGCGAAAGCAGCATTTGAAGTACTGCAATCGTCTATGACCCAAGATGACCCTCGCTATGCCATGATTTCAGAGCGTATTCACGATATCGAGCATAAAATCAATCCTGATGCTCATGCGCATGAAGAAAGTCAGCCTCCTACAGGTGCATCATTGACGGTATCTGTGTCGTTAAATGATTCTATAGCAAGTCAGTTACCAGACAATGCGACGTTGTTTATTTTTGCTAAAGCCCATAATGGCCCACCAATGCCATTGGCTGTGAACAAATTAAAACAATTTCAATTTCCGATCACTGTTACACTTGATGACAGCATGGCTATGATGCCTGATTTGAAACTTTCTAATTTTGAAAAAGTTGAGATCACTGCCCGAGTTTCAAGTGATGAAGCTGTAACGGTGCAGACGGGCGACTTAGAAGGTCAATCAGACGTGATAGCCTTAGATAATACGCCGTCAATTGTGCGTGTTGAGATCAGTCGTGTAATAACCAGCACAGGAAGCTAAATGTTAAAACCTATATTATCTGCGTTTGCTGCACTCATTATTTCAGGGTGCGCAACAGTTGCCCCTGAAAAAGTTGATGAGCGAGATCCGCTTCAAAGTATCAACAGAACGGTGTATGACTTCAATATGGATGTACTTGATGCATATATTTTGAAGCCTGTCGCCGAAGGATACCTAGCCGTTACCAATGATCCGGTTAGAAAAAGTGTCTATGCGTTTACTACCAATATTGCAGCTCCTACCGATGCGGTTAACTCATTATTGCAGGGAAAACCAAAAGATACAGGCATTAATACCGCGCGGTTCTTGGTGAATTCAACGGTGGGTATTTTTGGTCTCTTTGATGTTGCAAGCTCATTAGGTTTAAAACATAAAGATGAAGATTTTGGGCAGACTTTAGGTGTATGGGGCGTTGGCGATGGCGCATATTTGATGTTGCCAGGTTATGGACCGTCTACCGCTAGAAACATCACGGGTGACGTGGTAGACAAGTTTGTATTACCTGAACTTGCGATGTCTACACCTCAAAGCCTATTAGTTTTTGCTGTAAGAGCAATTGATACGCGTGCGAGTTTATTATCGCAAGAGAAGCTACTTCGTGAGTCACTTGACCCGTATGTGTTCATGAAAGATATCTACTTCCAGCGTCAACTCTACGAGCTGCATGATGGTAACCCACCAATCAAAGAAGAAGAAGTTGAAGATTTTGATGAAGACTTCTTAGAGAATCTTTAAGAGCGCAAGCATACTTAATAGAAAGCCAAGTCAATGACTTGGCTTTTTCTTTATCTAACACTAACCCTAAGCGTTAAAAGCGCCAGTTGAGGTTAAGCCAAGCAGTTAACCCCGCTTCATTCACTCTGCTGGTCTGCTCATAGCCATTGACAGGCGCACCTGCACGACTTAAGTGCTCGCTGTAGGCTTTGTCGAGTAAATTATCTATCCCAAAACTCCAGTCTATGTTTTGATTTTGACTGTAGTTAGCATTTATTGACAGCACACCGTAACCGGCGGACTTTGAGACGTCTTGACCTGCGATATTACCCTGACCAACAGCAACACGATGTTGCTTTTGTACAACACGCCAAAGCATGCCAAGCTGCCAATCTTTTAGTGCGTAATCAAGTGTAAAACGAGCCTGTAAAGCAGGTTGTTGCGCCAATGGTCTATGATCAGTTAGGTTTGTAGCCCGTACCCAACTGATACTTGCTCCAGTTGATAACGATTTAGTGAGTGAATATTTGCTGTCTAACTCAAAACCAAAGCTCTCAGAGTCAACGTTACGCGTTACTTTTGCCGATTTACCCATTTTCTCAAACGTATTGTCGATGAGAATAAAATCATCGGTTTGATTGTAGAAAACAGAAGCTGAGCTTTGCCAATTATCAGTTTGATGGACTAAGCCTAAATCGAATTGACTTGTGGCTTCATGCTTTGTGTTAAAAGCACTTGTTGTCTCTTCGCTGCTTCGACCCGCTCCTAATAATTCCCAGTAATCAGGAAATCGTTCTATATAACCGAAGCCTGCAAAATAACTGGTATTTTCGGTTTGTGCTTGAAATCTCGTGAAACCGCTATATAAAGATGACTTTCGGGTCTGAAAAGCAGTTGGGTTAGGGGACATCATCATCATTGAGCCGACCATTTTACGGTCATCCGTTGCTTGCCATCTGTCTATGCGTAAGCCCGATACCCATTGTTTGTTTTCTTCTACGCTAAATTCGTATTCTGCAAATCCCCCAAGCTGCTCAAAACGTCCGTCGGTAGTACGCGTTTGATTGTCAATTGGCATCATATTGATATTCATAGACATACGATTTGTATGCTCATTACTTTGATGGTCAACGCCAATGCTAAACTTGCTCGTTTTATTGTACTCACCGTGTGCTAAAAACTTACCGCCGTAAGTTGTTCTGTCAGGGTTCATCGCTCTAGGCGTTTTGCTCATTGGTGTTGCAACGAAATCACGTACGGAAAAGTTGTCCATAATATGATCGACATAATTGTAAAAAACTTGCCCTTCAATGCGTTTAATGACGGTGCCTTCAAGTAACCAATCGAATTTAATTGCACTGTGAGTTCTATCAAATAAACTTCCGTCCATTGCCCTATCTGCATAAGCAACTTCGCCATCACTACGCCCAAGGGAAAGGCTAATAATCTTATCGTCACTTGGTGTGTAAGCGAACTCTAAATCGGTATTCCACTTCTCGTACGCTGAATGTACATGCGTGCCATTGCCATCCTTATAATTATCAGCTTTGTTATAGCTGGCTGATATATTGGCAAAGTAGTTTTGATCTCCAAACTTTAGCTGGGAATTAATACCCCGACGCCCCGCATTGGCAAGCACGATGTTGCTAAAACCTTCTAAGCCAGCTTTATCCATTCTGTAACTATCACGCTCAAATAATACGGTCGCAGCGCTATTACCTGGTCCATACAATACTGTTTGTGGACCTTTTATTACGGTAAGCGTGCCATAGGTTTGTGGCGTAATATAAGCTGTAGGAGGGTCCATACGATTTCCACATCCACCCAAGGTGAGGTTGCCATCGGTCAGAATATTCAAGCGCGAGCCTGCTTGACCTCTAAAGACTGGATCTGAGCTTGCTGCCCCTTTTTTGATTAATGAAAAACCGCTGATACTTGAGAGTAAATCAGAGGCATCTTGAGCTGGCAAGGGCTGCCTTGGCAATTTAGGATCGGTGTTTATATTCAGTGGTGTTTGCATTGGTGCAATGACAACGATTTTTTCTATGTCATCAGCGACAGCATAACCACTTAATAAGGTGCAGATAAGTCCACTTAGAATTGATTTTTTCATTTGAAAGCCCAGAAATTAAAAAAGTTGTGGGCAGTGTATAGATTTTTACTTGGTGAGGGATGTGGCAGATTGTCGCACCTAGAGGAATTTATCGGTGCGACAATATTGTGATGGACTTATATCAGCTTAATGCCAACTAATCACACTCCATGACTTGAAGCTGCTCATTGCCCCAAGCTAGGGCTTGATTATAAATTTTAGGTAATGACTCGTTACTGAACTTTATGCGTTCACAATATTCTCCGGTCAACTCCCAATCTGCTTGCTCATAGGCTTTAATTAGGCCTAAATATTGAGCCAATATCCCTTGTTTCTGCACTAAGGCTTCTTTGATTAGGTTGCTTAGAGGCAGTTTCTTCATTACGCCTTCCATGCTTTCATCTAAAATTGCATCCATCAATGACATCATCCCAACTAAAAAAGCCATTCCGGTGTCTCTGATCCCATTGTGTTTTTGAGCGAGTAGCTCACAGAAGCGTGCACGAGTAAGAGACAGTTTGATTAATTCAATAGGCTTTTCAGATGAAACTTGAGCAGCGAATAACAGGGATAAAAACTTTTTTAATTCTTGGTTGCCAAGCACTACCACGGCTTGTTTGATTGTATTTATCTCTGCACGTCGCTTAAAAGCAGCAGAATTTGAATAGCGAAGTAACTTATAAGACAAGTTGACGTCTCTTTCAAAGACAGAGGTGATTTTTTTGATATCGACATCAACCACTGAGGTTTCATAAAGCAACTCTGCCAGTGCCATTTCAGAAGGTGGCAGTGATTTGCTTTTCACCATTTCAGGTTTTGCAAAGAAGTAACCTTGAAAGTAACTAAAGCCAAGTGACACGGCCTTTTCAAACTGCTCATTGGTTTCAACTTTTTCTGCAACGAGTTTGATATTCTCAAAGCCTTTGGTGGCGTCGATGAGTTCAGCAATCTCTGCATCTGAGGTAATAAGGAGGTCGACTTTAATCTGATCTATATATGGGTAAAAATGACGCCACACTTTTTGGTGTTTATAGTCATCAAGGGCTAAGGTATAGCCTTTATTTTTTAGCTCTTGCACAGCAGCAAGTAAGCGTTTTCCTGGCTGTACGGTTTCGAGGATTTCTATAACGACTTGCTCACTAGGCAGCATGCTTGGATAGCCCTTGAGAATGGTATCCAAGGTAAAGTTAATATATGCAGGCTTGTTGTCCGTTAAGTCTTCTAGACCAAAGTTAAACTGACTGCCTTCAATGAGTTTTGAGGTAGCTTCATCTCCATCTATATTAGGAAAAACATTATCTACACCATCTCGAAACAGAAGCTCATAACCCATAAGCTGTTTGTTTTGATTAAAAATAGGTTGTCGGGCTGCATAAAAATACATCTACTACTGTTCCTGTTACTTACCTCTTCATTTTTAAATATAAAATAGAATGCGTATTAAATCATTAACTAATTTAAATATAAAAGTCTTTTATTAGTCCTTTGTTCCTAGTTTGGTGCACGGTTCGGGTGCTAACCGCACTTGGCTGGGGTTAGTATTTCAGACATGTTATAGTCATCTGAATAATAAGATTAATATTCATTCACCAACCAAGATTCTCTCAAAGAGTAGATGGAGGTAAGTTTTGGAAGCAGGTACTTTAGTATCTTTAGTTTTGTATTTTATCGTAATGTTAGGCATTGGTCTGTATGCTTATCGCAAGTCAACCAGTGATGTTTCTAGCTATATGTTAGGTGGCCGCAGTCTACCGCCTAGTGTTGCGGCACTTTCTGCCGGTGCTTCAGACATGAGTGGTTGGATTCTGATGGGCTTACCAGGGGCGATGTTCGTAACTGGTTTCAGCAGCAGTTGGATAGCGACGGGTTTAGTGATAGGGGCTTGGTTGAACTACTTATTAGTTGCCCCAAGGCTGCGTGTTTATACTGAAGTGGCAAACGACGCCATCACTATTCCCGATTACTTTGCAAATCGATTTGAAGACAGAGGTAATGCCCTAAGAGTTGTATCGGCTTTAGTTATTATCATTTTCTTTACGCTTTATACTTCTTCAGGTGTTGTGGCTGGCGGTAAATTGTTCGAGAACTCATTCGGTATGAGTTATGAATCGGGTTTATATATCACAACGGGTGTAGTGGTACTTTATACCTTATTTGGTGGTTTTTTAGCGGTTAGCCTTACTGATTTTGTTCAGGGCTGTATTATGTTTATAGCGTTAATTCTGGTACCTGTTGTCACCTTCTCTTTACTGGATAATCCGCTTTCGGTCACGCTTAATGAATTAAACCCGAAGATGATGACTTGGATTGGCGCAGGGGGGGCTATTGGCATTATCTCTGCCATGTCTTGGGGTTTAGGTTACTTCGGTCAGCCTCACATCATAGTACGGTTTATGTCTGTTAGAAGCGTGAAAGACATGCCTGTTGCACGTCGTATCGGGATGAGCTGGATGATAATTGCAGCACTGGGTGCCGTCTTTACAGGCCTTTTTGGTGCCGCATATGCCCATGAGAACAATCTTGTCGTTGACGATCCTGAAACAATATTTTTGATATTGTCACAGTTGCTATTTCATCCACTTATAGCCGGTTTCTTGCTAGCGGCTATTCTTGCGGCAATCATGAGTACAATCTCTTCTCAGTTATTGGTAAGTTCAAGTTCTTTGACAGAAGACTTTTACAAAATTTTTATCCGCCGTGATGCCACAGATAAAGAGCTTGTATTAGTGGGTCGTATCAGTGTCGCGCTGGTAGCATTATGTGCCATCTATTTGGCGTATGACCGTGAAAGCTCAATCTTAGACTTGGTAAGTAATGCGTGGGCAGGCTTTGGTGCTGCATTCGGTCCGCTAGTGTTATTTAGTTTACTTTGGAAGCGGATGAACTTTGCTGGTGCATTAGCTGGCATGCTAGTTGGAGCAGGGACCGTTCTTATATGGATTTATGCGCCTATCGAAATTAATGGTCAGTCTTTGAGTAGCTTAGTTTATGAAATCGTACCGGGGTTTATTCTTTCTTCAATTGCTATTGTGGTGGTGAGCTCAATTACCGACGAACCATCTGTGAAAATCAAAGATAAATTTGCTGAGTATGAACAAGGATTAAATATATAGCTTGATATCTAGGCAATGAAAGGGGAGCAATAGGCTCTCCTTTTTTACTGAATACTGATTGAACGTGATTTACTGAATACTGATTGAACGTGATTTACTGACTTATTGTGGTTTCGTTGGATGCATGACGATATTAGAATTGTAATCATTGTTCCAATAGTAATTGTCAGTGTCTTAGCGAAGTTTAGAAATACCATTAAGGGCAGTTTTTTGAGCTTGTTCTTGGGTTAATTGACTAGATTGTTGCAAGTCATGAAAGTGCTCTATGATGGCAAAGTTTTTGGTTTTTCATATTGTTGCTGTTTTAGACTGATAAAGTTGCTGTGGTATTCTTTTAAAATAGTGAAAAAGGTTTGGTGCGACCACGCTTAGCATAATGAGCAACCATTGAAATGTTGAGAAATTTCTTAAAAATTGCATACATTCTCAAACCTGATA
>CAYZOE010000125.1:9142-10572 GCA_964479805.1 uncultured Pseudoalteromonas sp.
ACCATTGAAATGTTGAGAAATTTCTTAAAAATTGCATACATTCTCAAACCTGATAAGTCTAATTTACGCAAAACAGCTTTTTCGCGAAGTAGTATGCAATCGACTCAGTACCTAGTAATAAAATTTAGCTTAATTTGGAGATTTGATATTTGTCACAACATGTGAAATTAAATACATTTAAGGCCGTCCAAAGCAATGGGAGTGTAGTTTTAATTCAAAGGTACTATGGCGCTAGATAATAACAATCTTCAGTAATACTCAATCATTTTGATGGACTAAAACTGAGACCAAACTCCGCTGAAATTTTTTAGGACCTTACATAGCAAAACTTTCGTCTCGTCATCGAAGAATTATCTTTGCCTCAAATAAGTAAATGGGTATGAAATAAGTCGCAATAAAAAAGCCCTCTGAAAAGAGGGCTTTTTGAGAAACACAGCCTAGACTCTAAATTGTTCTACAGACTGTCTAAGCTCTTCAGCGAGCTTAGCGACTTCTGAACTTGAAATTGAAGTCTGGTTCGCGCCTTCAGCGGTTTGCTCGGCGATAGTAACAATAGACTCGAGGCGTTCGCTGATCTCTTGTGCTACCTGTTGTTGTTCGTTAGCAGCATTTGAAATCTCCTCACTGACATCATGAGCTTGAGAAACAGCTTGGGTAATACTATTTAAGGCTTCATTAGCTAAATCACTTTGCTCAACACAAGAAACCGCTTGTTGCTTGCCTTTTGACATGGCGTTTACTGCTTCTTCAGCGCCCGCTTGAAGAGACTCAATCATTGATTGGATCTCTTGGGTTGACTCTTGAGTTTTGCTCGCAAGTGATCTTACTTCATCTGCAACGACGGCAAAGCCTCGGCCTTGTTCGCCCGCACGCGCTGCCTCGATGGCTGCATTTAAAGCAAGTAGGTTAGTCTGTTCAGCAATGCCTCGAATAACATCTAAGATACCACCAATTGATGCACTGTCTTGATGCAGTTTATTGATAACACGTGATGCTTCGTCAACTTCTGAAGCAAGTTGCTCGATGGTATGCTTGTTCTGATGCGAAATACCTTTCACACGCTCAGCCTCTTTATCTGCATTCTTGATTTCTAGTAATGCTTGATGAGCGCTGTTACTTACACCATGAGAAGTGCTGCTCATTTCTGTGGTCGCTGTTGCAGCTTGCTCGACTTGAGCTTGTTGACTCTTAATTGCCTGACTAGACTCTGTGGTGATCATAGATGTTTGCTCAGAAGCCGCTGCAAGTTGAGTAGAGCGAGATACAATGCCAGTTATTAGTTCTCTTAAACTGGTAATAAGCGTGTTGCAGCTTCGCGAGAGCTCACCGAATTCATCTTGTGCACTGTCATCTAAGCGTTGGGTCATGTCGCCACTTGCAACTATGGTTAGTATCTTATTCACCTCTGCAAGCGGTTTAGTGATAAGTTG
>CAYZOE010000126.1:0-10428 GCA_964479805.1 uncultured Pseudoalteromonas sp.
AAAAGCACAACCAACGTGCGCAAAAGCCAAAGAGAAAGTAATTATATAAAAGTAACTACATAAATTAATAAATACTAAAAAGGCACTCAATTGGGTGCCTTTTTTAATAGTGTCGTAACTGTAAACTATTGTGCGTTAATAGATTCACCGTTAACTTCTTTAGAATCGTCTGCCATTAGATATAAGTACGTCGGCATAAGTTCTTCAGCAGTTTTAAGCTTTTCTTTGTCTTCACCTGGGAAAGCTGAAGCGCGCATACTGGTACGTGTGGCACCCGGATTAATACAGTTGATACGAATGTTAGTCTTGCCCACTTCTTTAGACCAAGTTTGCATCATACCTTCGGTTGCAAATTTTGAGATAGCGTAAGGCCCCCAGAATTCGCGACCCTCTCGGCCTACACCTGATGAGGTGAAAACCACAGATGCACATGCTGATTTACGTAGTAGCGGGAACATATATTTTGTGATCATTGCTTGTGCAGTGACGTTTACTTTCATGATATTTTCAAACGTAGATACACAGAAATGTTCTAGTGGACCAAGCGAACCTAAAATAGAAGCATTGTTGAGGAGGCCATCTAATTTGCCAAATTGCTGCTCGATGGTTGCTGCAAGATCGCGGTAATTTTGTTTTGTCGCACCGCGCATGTCCATAGGCACAATAGCAGGTTGTGGATAGCCTGCATTTACGATTTCATCGTATACACATTCAAGCTTTTTAGTTGTTTTACCAAGTAAGATTACAGTTGCACCGTGTTTTGCATATGTTAATGCCGCAACACGGCCAATTCCATCGCCAGCACCTGTGATTAAAATGGTTTTATTTTCTAGTGCATTGTCTGCTGCTTGATAATTATGCATTGTAGATCTCTATTTGAACGTTTTGCACATTTTATCACAGCATTAGGGTAAGTTATCTAAATTATTGTAAATTTGGGTGGCGAAACTTTACATATTGAGTTAAGTTTAACTGGTCTAATGTCTCATTAAAAACAGAATTACATTATATTAACGCGTTAATTGCATAAGAATAATAAAATTTGTCGGAGCCCATTCAATGAAAAAAATGCTTCTCTCACTCGCGATTTCTACGGCTTTGGTCGGCTGTGGTGGCGGTGAAACACTACAAGATGTAAAACAAGACTCTACTCCAGTACTTCCTTCAGCTTCAGTAAAATTTGACCCTGCTGGCGGTGTAATTTCAATACCTAACGATATTCTGCTAAGCGGAACTAAAGACGGTACCATCAACCTTCCTGGTGAACTCGACGCAACAGGCCAACCTGCTTTGTCTGCACCAGAGTATGCAAATCCGAGTAACACACTTGGCGCTTTAGACGGTTGGTCAACTAACATGCCATATGTTATTGACCTTGACGTGCCTAATGAGGTAAGCATAAATGGTGATTCAGTTGCTACGCCTGATGCTGTTCGTATTTTTGAAGTGGTGATGGGCGCGAGTATCACAGATCCAGATTGTGCAAGTGATAAGGTACCTGCGGGTATAGCTTGTAAGTACGTGGGTGAGTTGACGTTTGGCGTTGATTACATCGCTAAGCTAACTGATTCTGGCCAAGGTATTATGGTAGTGCCTCTTAAGCCACTTAAGCCTGGTTCTTCTTACATTACAGCATTAACTAACAATATAGTCATGGCTGATGGCCGCCCTCTTGAGCCATCTTCTTCTTATAGCTTGTTAAGTTCAGAGTCTGCACTTGTTACAGATTCTCAATTAAGTCTACAGGCTGTTATCCGCCAGTACGAAAATGTTATTGCTAACCAGGTTGATAAAGACAGTATTATTTACACCGCAGCGATGACTATTCAGTCAGCAGGTGCGGTAATGAACAACATCAAGTTAGGTTTAGCGCAAACTTTACAAACGCAAACTAACCCAGTAGTGACTGTACCTCAGCAACCGATGATTACAGTATCAGACGCGCTAGCGTCAGTTATCCCAGATGCTGAAGCCCGTGCACCTTTCCAGGCAGTGCAATACATGCAAGGTAGCATTATGTTGCCTATGTACTCTAAGAAGCCTGAAGGCACAGAGATTGAAGATCTAGCTGGTACATATTGGAAAGCTCGTTGTGATAGTGCCGCAACACTTGCTGGTGCAATTGCCGCTGGTGTTGATTTATCTGGTTTAACGCCTGGCGCAAACGATGCGTATTGTAATGTTGCTTCTGGCGGTTCACTTCGTGACTTTGGCTTAGATCAAAGCCGTTTCTTAACTAAGTTTAATAGCATTCCTACAATAGAGTGGATTGCAAATGTACCTGTGCAAATTACTAAGCCACGTGCAGAACTTTTAGGTATTGAAATGCCTGCAACTGGCTGGCCAGTAGTGATTTTACAACACGGCATTACTGCAAATAAAGAAAGCCTGTTAGGTTTAACATTGGCATTGAGTAACGCAGGTTTTGCTACGGTTGCAATTGATCACCCGATGCATGGTGCTCGTGGTCTAGATATTGATTTAGACGGCAAAGATGATTTCAATGCTACAAGCGGTCAGGGCTCAGTACTTTCTTACATGAATTTGACCTCTCTACTGGTTGCTCGCGATAACCTAAGACAGTCTTCAGCTGACCTTTTAGCACTTAGACTTGGCTTAAATTTCATTGATCCAACACTTGGCATTAACCCTACAGATGTAAGCTTTTTCGGTCACTCTCTAGGTTCAATTGTTGCACCTAACTTTATCGCTCATACAAATAAGCCTATCGGTGATGAAACAGTTGATAACTTATTTAAAGTAAATACCGTTGGTCTAGCAAGTGGTGGTGCAGTTATTGCCAACTTCTTAACTGAATCAGGTTCATTTGGTTCGTTTGTTAAAGGTTCTGTTTTATCTGCCGCGGGTAATTTATCAGCTAAAGCTTTCTTAGAGTTCGTAGCTAGTGAAGCAACTGCAGCTTGCCCTGCAGAGACCAAGATACCTTGTTCTTATGCACTATACGAAAAGCAGCTTGTAGAAGCTGGTAATACGGCGGCACTTGCTGGAATTGAATCTGTGATTAGCCAATTCGTGACTGTTGCCCAAACATCGTTAGACAGTGCAGATCCAGTAAACTACGCAGCAGCGGTTCAAGCACTAGGAACACCAACCTACCTAAGTGTAGTTACTGGTGGCGTTGATGGTAATCAACCTGATGCAGTTATTCCGCCAACAACAGCATTACCACTTTCTGGTACTATGCCTATGGCGCAATTATTCGGTATGTCACCAGTGACTGAAACTCAACAAGGTGAGCCACAAAACTACGTAGTTAAGTTTTCTCAAGGTCATCATTCATCTATTGCAACGACTTCGTTTAATGAAGCAGTAGGTGGTACTGCGCAAGGTCATGCAATGACCACAGTTGAAATGCAAACTCAGCTAGCAGCTTTCTTGAAGAGCAAAGGTATGATGCTGCCAATTTCTAACCCGGCAGTGATTGCTAATTAATCTCAAGTACGAGAAGATGAAAAAGTCGCGATAAGCGGCTTTTTTTATTTTAGAGCATTACTTTTTAACTATAAGAACAACGAGGAGAATAGATTGACGTTCTTATTTGAATACGGTTTATTTTTAGCTAAAGCTGTCACTGTCGTTTTATCGATTGGAATCATCATCATTTTGGCTGTGGGCGCGAGTCAAAAGCCCAAGGCAAGCGCAGGTGAAGTCGAGCTTCAAGACTTATCTAAAAAGTTAAAGCGAAATAAACAAGACTTTATCGAGCAGACTCTAGATAAAAAAGCACTTAAGACTTTCAAGAAAGTGCAGAAGAAAGAGCAAGAAGATAAACTTGAGGCAAAGGCATTTGTGATTAATTTCGATGGTAGTTCAGATGCCCATGAAGTGAATAATTTACGTGAAGAAATAACAGCTGTGCTGCAAATTGCTGATAAAGAAAAGGATTCGGTGATTGTAAATATCAACAGTGGGGGCGGTGTGGTTCATGGCTACGGGTTAGGTGCTTCGCAGTTAAAGCGCCTTACTGGCGCAGAGCTCCCTTTAACTGTGTGTGTTGATAAAATTGCAGCAAGCGGTGGCTACATGATGGCCTGTGTGGCGAATAAAGTTGTTGCTGCCCCGTTTTCAATTATTGGCTCTATTGGCGTTATTGCACAAATCCCTAATTTTAATAAGCTTTTAAAAAAGAATGATATTGATTTTGAAATGATCACCTCTGGCGAGTTCAAACGCACGTTAACGATATTTGGTGAAAATACAGATAAAGGCCGCGATAAGTTTCAACAAGAAGTTGATTCAACACATGGTCTATTTAAAGAGTTTGTGCAAACTCATAGACAAGACATAGAACTCGAAAAAGTGGCAACAGGAGAGTATTGGTTTGCAACTGATGCGCTAAACTTGGGTTTAGTCGATGAGTTAAGCACCAGTGACGATTATATTTTATCTTTATTAGAGAGCCATCAAATATACTCGGTTAGATATACGAGCAAAAAATCTCTGCCAGAAAAACTAGGCTTTGGTGTGAGTCAAGCGTTTTCTAGCGCTGCTAATAGCCTCTGGACTAAGTTACAAGACACTAAGTGGTAAATTTATTCGTTAAAAGCTTAAAAAACGTCAATGTGTTTAATTTTTTTGATATGCCTTTGGAGAAATACCAAAGGCATTTTTGAATATGTGACTAAACTGACCAGTATGGTTAAAGCCTAAATCACATCTTATTTGGTTAACATTTTTAAGCAGCGCTTTTGCCTTTGCTGAGCGCTTTGTGAGCAACTATTGTTGATGTGTCATCTTTGAACAAAAGTTGAAATAGCTAAAAGTTCTTACTCTTCGATTGATTTAATATAGTTTAAAGCACCAACAACAGAAGCTACTTGGCCTTGTATACAAATTTCATCGTTAGCAGATGGGCTATCAGGGTAAACTTCGGTTGTTGTCACGTATTCAGCTTCTGTCATACCCATACAAAGACCAAGTTTAGTTCCGTCATAGTTGATCACACCGAACTGCTCAGTTTGCACACCAATTAACTTACCATATTCATCAGCAGGTGCGATGTGGGTGATTTTTTCTACTTCTTTGATAATCGCAGTTTGAAACGAGTGCTGGGGTTTTTGAGTATGCCCAACTAAGTAGAAGCCATCTGGAATATTCCAGTTATCATGGCATACGCCATCACGAGCCGCGAGTGCTGGTCGAAACTCAGAATTATCGGTATCAGTGGTTTCATGTAAATCAACATGACACAATAAATTATCAAACTTAGCAACATAAGCCATTGCTTGTTTTGACTCAGCTGATGGGCTGTCAGCATAAAATGAGCGGTTAGGATCAATCGCGTCAGGGTTCCAACGGTTGATTGTTTCATAACCCCAAGGGCTAATACACGGAAGCACAACTATATTGAAATCAGCTTGGTAATGTTTGCCCTTAGATTTGATGAATTCAATAGCACCATGAACACCGCTGGTTTCATAACCATGCACACCACCTGTAACTAAAACAGTAGGCTTATTGTCAGAAAAGTGACGAGATTTTACTGCATATAATTTATAATCATGTTCGCGGTAGCTGAGTGCGCCATATTGCTCTACATCAAATTTATCGGCTAGCGCAAGTATTTTAGTTTCTACTTCTTGTTGGTAACTACGCTTCATTAACTGTTCTGCAAGCCACTGTTTTTTTTCTGCTTCTTGCCATTTTGTTCCTGGCGTGCCAATTGGGTATGCGGTTGTCATAATCATCCTCGGTGTAACTTTGTTGTCATCCTAGTGATAAAGGCGATGTCAGTAAAGTAATTAAATATAATTGGTCTGAACCGGAACACTTTTACAACAGCTTATTTTGCAATAAGCCAAGTTGCGCTAGTCGAATTTTTTGCTGTGTTGTTAATTTGCAGCTGAATAGAAAAATATTTTTCTGCTCAAGTTTTACATGTGTGACTTTACAGTAAATAATGGTACGAACTTTAATTTGTTGAATTTGTTCAACAGGGACATATTTCTGAGCTCCCAAAAAGTTATAGTAGCAAAGTCCATTAATGCACCATGAAGACCTGCTTCGGCCCATTAAAGTTTGAATTAATGTCACAACCACAAATAAACTGAGAGAGAATATAAACATTATCTCCAATGCTTCTAACCAAGCCGTAAAGCTAAAAAACATGCTTATTGATACAAGTAATGCAATAACGCTTGTGGCAAGAATATAAAAACCAAAATTGATTGAAGATTTAATTTCGTACATATTAACTCCGACGTACCTACTTTTTTGTAGCATGCAAGTTAATTAAAGAAAGTGCATAAAATATGGAGTTAATACTTAAAGCTTAAATTAACGTACTGTTGCTTTTATTTCTTGCCAATCTTCAACTATTGGGTTTAAAAATCCGCATTCCTTATATGCACGTTCAATGTCCCCCGATTGTCTAAGCTGCTTTAAACCTTTCTGTATTGCTTTAAAAGTTTTTTTACCGAGAGGATGCTTTTTTGAAATAACGAAATGCCTGCTGTCTTGAAGTGCGACTTTAAAGTTATCAATCGCACGAATTTTGTAATTTTTACCTGTGTACTCAAAAGGCATAGTTGGTTTAAAAGGGGCCAGCATTGCATCGACCCAGCCACTGCTCACCATTTTAGCCATAACTAGCCAGTCGGCTTCAATGACCAAACTTTTTGGTTTGAGCGCAGTGAGTGTTTTTACATCTGTGTGCCAGGCTTCACTCGTAACAAAGCTAAGCTCCGTAATGCCATTTGCAAGTTTTGGCTTCAGCGTGGCTATTTTGCTGGGTGCGACATATATACCTGCATAGAACTCATTTTTACGGATCACGGGGTCAGATATGAATACATCCTTTTCGTATTGAGATGCTTCATTTAACCAAATGGAGTCAAAACTGATCAGGAGTAGTCCGTGCTGGATAAGACGGATATTTCTCGCATCATAATCTCCTAGCACAAAATCATACTCCAGATTGAGACCTCCGAGCTTTATTGCCTTTTGCACCAGGATAAATTCAACCACATCTCTAAGACAGCTTGGGTGCTTGAAATTATCGATAGACTCGATACTTTCTTCACCAAGCACTTGTTGCGCATATTTATAAATGTCGGATTCAATCGAAATCGGAATTTTCGCATTACTACTTAAAGTGATAAAACAGCATAAAAACAAACATGCCCATTTCATAAACGTGATTCGTTGGTCTGTATTTGAGTTAAGTATCGTATAAGTTGAGATAAATTAAAGTGACAAGAGCAAACTAGTTCACTATCTTGTTAAATTGGTGTTATTTAAAACATTGAAAATCGTGTTCATCGATCGCTATAAAAAGGGGACCTTATGAAATTTGAACAGTTACTAAATCATCTTGATTCAGGAGTTTGCGTTGATCAGCTACAAACTGAGTCTGTGGTAGATTTAGCAGTATTACTTATGTCAATTGATGGCGAGGTATGCGAAAAAGAATTATCTGTTTTAAATCATTGGATAGAAAAGCTGCGTTGGAATAGTGAGATAGAATCAGGCCTCTATATCTCTAATATGATCACCCATTGCAAAGAAGTGATCGCAAAAGGTGATACAGAGCATTTTATTCACCATAGAATGAAACACATTGTAGATACTCCGATTAAGGAGTTAGCACTAAAATTGACGACTCAATTAGCCCAAGCAGATGGCATAGTTACTGAGTCAGAATCTAATGCGCTAAAAGTCATTGAAGCAGAACTTTAATTTCTTAGTGGTTTTGAGAAAACAACTTTTTACGCACGATTTTTCTATACTCACTCGGTGTTTGATTCAGACGCTGTTTAAACACCCGAGTGAGTAGGCCTTGAGAATTAAAGCCCACCGATACAGCAACATCTTGAATTGACAAATTGCTAGAACCTAATAGTTCTTTGGCATTTTCTAAGCGTATAGTTTGCAAGTAATACGCGGCTGTTTGATCCGTTGCCATTTTAAATCGTCGATTAAATGTCCGGTAGCTCAAATCAAATTGGCTCGCCACATCTGAGAGCGCGATTTCAGTGTGATAATTGTTTTTCAACCAAAATTGAATTGATGCGATCAACTCATCTGGATGTGTATCTGCATCGCCTTCAAGGAAGCGCTGCTCTTCGTAGGGTTTTCTAATTTCATGAGAAAAGTTTTGTTGCACGTGTTGTGCTGCGGCAACCCCATAAAATTGCGAAATCAAATGCACAATCACATCTGCCAGCGCATTCAAACTAGCTACGGTATATATACGCTCAGACTGGGTGATAAAGAAATCAGGTTTCAAATCGACTGACTTGTAATTGAGCTTAAACTGTTTTGCATAATGCCAGTGTGTAGTCGCCGGGTGGTGTTCAAGTAAACCAGACTCAGCTAAAAAGCAGACGCCAGTGCCAACACCAATTATGGTCGAGCCATGTTGCCAAGCTTCATTTAAAGAGGTAACCAATGATTGGTTCTTTTTAAGAACAGGCCTAGGATTTCGCCAAATACTCGGCACAATAATGTAATCTTGCTCTGATAAATACCCAAATACCTCGTCAGGCTGTATTTGTAAACCAAGCTCATTACTGATTGGCGAGGTATTATTCGCAAGCCAAGTTAGGCGTAACGGCCTAAAGTCATTTCCTAAGTGCCTTTTCGCATATGCTTCACCCGCTCTGAGCATTTCTGCAGGCAGCGAAACACTGGTGAAAAGCATACTTTGATAAATACTAAAGCCAATTTTTATTGGTTCTTCTGGTCTGACCATGCTGTTTTGGCGAAAAATAAATGTTATTTGGCTATTTTTGCAAAATGTCATCTAAAGTTCAAACTAGAATCTAACACATCTAAGTTGTGTGAAATTTTAAGAACGATTATTTATGACTGCATTACCAATTATTGTCGGTATGGGTGGTATTAATGCTGCTGGCCGAACATCTTTTCATCAAGGCTATCGCCGTATTGTTATAGATAAGCTAGATCAACAAGCACGCCAAGAAACTTTTTTAGGCCTTGCAACACTAATGAATTTAGTACGTTTTGAAGGCGGTCGATTGGTAACACAAGCTGGTGATGAAATTTCAGCTGAGCAAATCGAAGCGCAATTTGGCGAGCAGGTTAAATCAGGCACGTTGATCCGCAAAATAGAAAAAGAACATTTTGATTGTGATGCAACACATTGGCAGCAAAAACTGACCATTAACGCGAATGATGAAGCTGGACTCAAGTTCACTTGCCGTAAGCGTGATTTACCAAACCCAGTGCCATCATCATGGCAAGTTGAAGAGTTAGACCCAAAAACAGTCAATGTAGTTGTGCCTGATTCTCTAGAAGTAAAACATGATAGTTATCGTGATAACCCAATCAAAGCAGCGGGTCAATTACCAAACGGCTTTGACCCAGCAACGCTATACAATAGTCGTTATCAACCCCGTGGTTTACAGGCTACTATTTTTGCTGCAACTGATGCAATTCGTTCAACGGGCCTCGATTGGAATACTGTAATGAACAGTGTTGAACCAGATAAAATTGGTACTTATTCGGCATCAGTTGCAGGCCAAATGCAGCAAGAAGGCTTTGGTGGCTTGATCCGCTCTCGTCAACAAGGTGAGCGTGTCAGTACAAAACAATTGGCATTGGGTCTAAATACCATGTCGACAGACTTTATTAACGCGTATGTGACAGGTAGCGTTGGCACGACGTTCACAACCTCAGGTGCATGTGCAACCTTCTTGTATAACTTACGTGCTGCTGTGAATGATATTCAAGCTGGTCGTACACGTGTTGCGATTGTAGCAAGCGTGGAATGCGCGCTAACGCCAGAAGTGATTGAAGGTTTTGGCAACATGAGCGCATTGGCAAATGAAGAGGGTCTTCGTAAGCTGGATAATACTGAAAACGTTGATTATCGTCGCACTAGTCGTCCATTTGGTGAAAATTGCGGTTTTACAATCGGTGAAGGCGCGCAGGTTGCAATTATAATGGATGATGCTCTGGCGCTTGAACTTGGCGCAGAAGTGATGGGCTCAGTTGTTGACGTATTTGTTAATGCCGATGGTATCAAAAAATCAATCACGGCACCTGGTCCTGGTAATTATATTACAATGGCGAAGTCTGTTGCGTTGGCAGAACAAATTGCAGGAACAGATACGATAAAACAGCGAAGCTTTATCTTAGCGCACGGCTCAAGTACACCGCAAAATCGCGTGACTGAATCGCTGATTTATCACAAAGTGGCTGAAGCGTTTTCAATCAATGGTTGGAAAGTGGTTGCACCAAAAGCATATGTAGGACATACCATTGCGCCTGCAAGTGGCGACCAATTGGCGCTCGCGCTGGGGGTGTTTAGTCACAACATCATGCCTGGTATTACAACAATTGATAAAGTCGCTGATGATGTACACGCTGAACATTTAGATATTCGCAACGAGCATTATGAATGTGCACCGATGGATGTGGCATTTATTAACTCAAAAGGCTTCG
>CAYZOE010000127.1:0-4167 GCA_964479805.1 uncultured Pseudoalteromonas sp.
TTGAACACTATGTTCAAACCTTAACCCATGAATTAAAAAGTCCATTAAGTGCAATTAAAGGCGCAAGTGAGATTTTACAAATGCCGCTTTCTGATGAAAAACGTCAGTTATTTGCAAATAATATCGAAAAAGAAAGTGAGCGTGTACAGACATTAATTGACAAGTTACTCGACCTAGCTCAATTAGAGCAACAATCTGAGTTAGTCGAAAATCAGCCAATTGATTTGGTGAAGCTACTGCAAGATGTCGAAAGCTCATTATTTGTGAGAGCACAACAAAAAGATATCACATTTACTTGTAGTGGTGACAAAAGCGCTTGTATATATGGTGATGTTTTCTTGGTGCAACAAGCGTTGTTTAATGTGTTTGAAAATGCATTAGATTTTGTCAATGAGCAGGGAGTTATCCGCGCTTCTCTCTTAAATCAAGATGGCCAATGTCGAGTGAGTATATATAACTCTGGGCCTCATATTCCTGAATATGCTTTATCACGGCTAACTGAACGTTTTTATTCCTTACCACGGCAGAATGGTGAAAAGAGCACAGGGCTTGGACTTAATTTTGTAGAGCAAATAATGGCTTTACACAACGGTAAGTTAGAAGTAAGTAATGTAAATGGTGGGGTAAATATAACATTAAGTTTTAAGGCGGGTGCACATACTCCATAAAGACTCCATGTAAGCTACATATAGTCTACAAGTTGATTGTTTATCTTCGTGTTACTGACAAATACGGAGAGTTCATATGAGACAAAAGTTAGGTACTAAGTTTGGTATTATCGTCATACTGATTCTGGGGTTACTGATTCCCATTCTAATGATCCAAGGGTTAATTGATGATAGGCAAGCGTTACAGCATGAAGTGCGAGATGACATTGCACGAAGTAGTAGCGGTGAACAGCGTATTATTGGACCATTCTTACATATTACTTATACGGAGACTTATGAGCGTAATGGTGAGTTATTAAATCGAGACAAGCGTCTGGTCATCTTACCCGAGAGTCTTAATTTGAATAGCAAGCTAGATACATTTTCTAAATACAGAGGCATCTACAAAGCAATACTTTATCGCTCAATGAGTGAGATGAAAGGTAGGTTTGAGCTAAGTGCATTAGACAGTATTGAAATTGGTAAAATTAAAAGTGCGGATTTGGTTATTGCTATAAAAGACATTAGAGGGATTGGGCAAAGCACTCAGATTAAGTTAGATGATAAATTACATGCATTATTGCCGGGCACAGGTATTTCACAGCTACCTGAGGGAGTGAGAGTAAATCTAGCACTAACAAACGTATCTGCAAAACAGGATATCGATTTTTCAATTGACCTCGCACTACAAGGTATGCAAAAAATCGCGATTGTACCTGTAGCTAAGCACACTCAAGTATCGATGAATTCGAACTGGCCGCACCCAAGTTTTGTAGGGAATTATTTACCAGCAGACTCGACAATTACTGAGCAGGGTTTTTCCGCTAATTGGCAAACAAACTTTTTTGCGACAAATATTGAAGAACTTTTTAGTAAGTGTTTATTTGCGACACAATGTGAGCTGCTTAATGAGCGCAGTCTAGGAGTTAGCTTAGTAGAGAGTGTTGATCATTATCTAAAAAGTTATCGAGCCACGAATTATGCCTTATTAATCTTCACCCTAGTATTCGCATGCTTTTTCTTATTAGAAGTATTTAATGCTAAACCACTTCATCCAATTCAATATGGTTTTGTGGGCTTATCACTCGCTGTTTTTTATCTCTTACTCGTCTCTTTGAGTGAGCATATAGGGTTTAACTCCGCATATTTCATTGCAGTCGCGGCTTCATCCTGTTTACTCAGTATATATGTCTCTGGCATGTTAAAAAATACTAAGATGGGGATGGTTTTTTTCTGCGGATTAGTTTGTTTATACGGCCTTTTATTTGGTTTGTTAAGTGCAGAAGATTACGCACTGCTTATGGGTAGCTTACTGGTATTCTTAGTACTTAATATTACTATGCTCGTAACACGCAAAGTAGATTGGTATCAACCAAAAGTAGAAGACAATACGATACAAACATAGTCCTTATACTGGCTGGAACAATCAATCAGATGTGTTAATAAGCACAATTTTAAAGGCTCACAACAAAGTTGAGCCTTTGAGTTTTGCGCTGGAAGACTGATCTATTGGTCAACGTATACTAGTTGGCCTCCTGCATAAAAAGTTTATGCATATGATTTACCTAAGCACTCTCGAAACAAAGTATTCAAAGCATCATACTTGATGTCTCGCTGTTCATACTGACCTGTGAATTCTGCGTGTCTGGCTAACTCAGATTCAATAAATGCATTTATTTCTGGCACTGCTGGTGCATACTCTTTTTCTTTACTCACTTTTTTACGCGCTAGTAGCTCAGAGATTGCGTTGTTTAATGCTGTATTATCTGCCACTAATTGACGTAGAGTTTCAAACTCAATCGGTGCGGGCTGCTGATAGGTTTCTAACCATTTAATAGCCAACAATGGTCGTAATACGTAAAAGTACTTCTTAAGTGGTACCAAGTCCTTTTTTAAGTATTCACGAAAGTTACCCTGTGCCATATGCAAATAGTGATATTTACTTTTTATGGTTGAAGCAATTTCAGACATAAGCGCACGGGCTTGCTTGGCAAAGAAGCCATCGTCAACATAGACAATAGGTGATTGTAGCCACTCTATAAACGCAGGATTTGATTTCCAATACAACTGCAGCGCTTTACGAATATCCCAGCCATTGATATCAATTTCATCGACAATCGGGTATTCGATCACATCTCTTTTCTGCTCTAAATCGACCGACAAATACCACTGCTCTTTATGCATATAAATAAAGCGTACGTCATAATCGCTATTGGGACTAGCAAAGCCCCACGCACGACTACCAGACTCCACGGCAAACAACACTTTTACATTGTGTTCTTGTTAGGCAGCAGCAATACGACGTAATATTTCTGTATGAACAGACTCTTCGATCTGTTGGTGACAGGTGTTATTTATTGTTTCAACTTTCATGGTAGTTTTACTTCTTCTTTTTCTAATAAGGTTTGTTTAACGCATGCCAATTCAGCTTGGCGAATAAACTGTCCTATCTCTAGCCCTTGTTTCTGCATAGATAAAGCATGCTGCACAATCGATTTTGTATCGAGCTCAGAGAGGTTTTTAAGCAACAATAATGCTAAGCGATATTGCGGGTAGTCTCTTTGCTCGAATGTTTGACCTCGACCTTGCGCATCACATAAACAGGCTTGCAAAAATTGCTGGAACCGTTCAGGTTTCTTAACTGCATCCATAGTTTCAACTATTAATTTATGCACTTTGCTCGCTTTCATCTCAAACAGCTTGTGACAACGGGTATGATTGTCGCTAGTGAGTATTGCTAACTTTCTGAAGCGCTCTGGTACGTTAAGACGCTGACAAAATCTGTTTATTACTTCTATACCAGCTTGTTCATGGCCAAAAAAATTGCCCTGCTTCTGAAAGCTCACAGGCTTGCCAAAGTCATGGGTTAATGCAGCAAATCGCGTTGCCAGATCAAAATTTAAATCTGCAGCGCGTTTTAGTACTCACATGGTATGTGTAAAAACATCACCTTCTGGGTGATACTTGGCAGGCTGTGCTAATCCAACCATTGCCTCTATCTCAGGAAAAATACCCAGACCATTTAATGTTTTAAAGTACAGGTGAGGGTGCGGCTCAGAGAGCGCTTTTGCAGTTTCTGCCCAGATACGCTCTGATACCAGATACTTTAATTCGCCACGATTTTTCAAAGTCTGCATTAAGTCTTGTGTTTCCGGCGCAATTGACCATTGCTCGCCAAAACGGGCCATAAAACGTGCTACACGCAGAACTCTAACTGGGTCTTCTACAAAGGCGTCAGTTGTGTGGCGCAGGACCTTGTTTTGTAAATCAGTAAAGCCATTAAAAGGGTCTACCAAGCTATTACCCTTGCCAAGTGCCATAGCGTTAATTGTTAAATCTCGACGAGCCAAATCCTCTTCTAATGTCACCTTACTGTCAGCATCGATTGAGAAACCTTTATAACCATAACCCTTTTTTCTTTCGGTACGCGCTAATGCATATTCTTCTTTAGTTTTAGGATGAATGAAAACAGGGAAATCTTTACCAACTTGTATAAAGCCAAGCGACAACATGTCACTAG
>CAYZOE010000127.1:4267-10292 GCA_964479805.1 uncultured Pseudoalteromonas sp.
AGTATGTAAACTGGGTTTAGAGGTTGTGAAACTCCCACTGCCAGCCAGCGCCATGAGCACTAATAATTGGTCTGCTAAATAGTGTTCTACCTGTGAGTTTGACTTTAAAAAGGCCTTTACTCGCCCAGCGCAGCGTTTCGCTATATTTTCTGCAGAAGTACCGAGTTCTCCAACGACTTCAAATAAGTGCGTATGGCTTTGACTCTGTATTTTAATTTGTAAGCTGTTACCTGGCCCTGGAGACTGCACATGATTGATTTGGCAATCAGCATTAGGCCAATTAAGCGCTTCCTTCGCCGCATTCATTTCACGCATTGCGATGCTATCAGGTAACTGACTCACAAATCCTGCGAGCTCAGTATTGTCTGTGTTTGATTGACCAACGTCCGGCGCTTTGCCTATTTTAAAGGGCTTTAATTGTTTTGTTGGGTTGATCTTGATCTGCCACTTCCCTCCACCGGCAGGGTAAAACCCTAATCGTGATACTTCAACGTCACTTTGAACGCCCATTGCATTCAAGATGGGTAAATAGCTTTCTTTAAAAAAACATAACGAAGGTGACATGCCATTGTGTGTACCTCCCTCGAATGTCACTGTCGATATCCCGTTGGCAAGTGCAAGTACAGGCATAATAGTTTGACACACTAAAACAGTACTGCCAGCTGTACCAATTGCAAACTGATATTGACCCGCTTTAACCTGTTTAGGTTGAAAGCGAATATGAGATGACCCCAACTCAGCGCCTTCTACAGCGGCATCACAAATGGTCTGTGCCGCCAATACTGAAGTTAAATGTTGGCGCATGAGCCCCGGCTTTTGTCGATTAGCTCTGATGTTGATTAACTCAATTGGTTGTTGAGTGAGCATCGATAATGTCAATGCGGTTCTTAATACCTGCCCACCACCTTCACCCTGTGCGCCATCTATGGTTATATATTTCATAATTCTTATCCTTTTACACATACAATTTGCTTTAGCGTGTATACCACTTCTACGAGGTCTTTTTGTGCTGCCATGACTTTTTCTATGTCTTTATATGCATGAGGTATCTCATCGATCACGGCTTCATCTTTGCGGCATTCAACCCCTTGTGTCGCGTCAATTTGATCTTGTATGTTGAAGATCTTCTTGGCTTTTGTTCGGGACATCACACGGCCAGCACCATGACTGCAACTATTGAAACTGTCTGGGTTCCCTAATCCTCTGACAATGAATGATCGAGCCCCCATGCTACCTGGAATGATCCCCATCTCGCCTTTTTGTGCACGCACCGCGCCTTTACGTGTTACAAAACAGTCTTTACCAAAGTGGTGCTCGCGAGAGATATAGTTGTGGTGGCAATTCACCGCAAGGTCCGCTGTCTCAAATGAAACAGGTAACACCTTTCTGAGTGCATTAATTGCATTGAACATCATAATTTCTCTATTTTTGGCTGCGAAATCTTGTGCCCACTCTACTGCTTCGACATAATCATTAAAGTACTCGCTCCCTTCTGACAGGTAAGCGAGGTCCATATCGGGTAAATGCATTTGGTGGCGTTGCATTTCTTTCTTAGCGAGTTCAATAAAGTAATTACCTATCCTATTGCCCACGCCACGGCTGCCAGAGTGAAGCATTATCCAAACTGCGTCATGCTCATCTAAGCATAATTCTAAGAAGTGATTACCTGTCCCCATGGTACCTAAGTGATTTACATGATTACTTTTCTTTATTGCCGGGTGCTTTTGGCAGATCCGCTCAAAGCGTACCTCAAGTTTTTTCCATTCATCAGCGACTAGCTCTGGGATGTTATGCCAGGCACCGCGATCACGCTTGCCTTTTCTACCCCCTGTTCTCCCATGGGGTACTGCAGCCTCAAAGGCATGGCGGATCTCTGCTAAATTATCGGGCAGTTGGCTCGCTGTAAGCGTGGTTTTTGTTGCCACCATTCCGCAGCCAATATCAACACCTACCGCAGCAGGGATCACAGCATCAACAGATGGAATAACACTGCCTATGGTGGCTCCCTTACCCATATGCACATCAGGCATCACTGCGATATGCGAATGCACAATTGGCATTGCAGCTATGTTTTTTAACTGAGCTTGCGCTTGTTCTTCAAAAGGGACACCTTTCGTCCAAGCTTTGATTGGAGCATGGCCCGTGGTTTTTATAGTATTAAAATTTTTACACATGTTTTTCTCGTTATTTTCTTTATGCATTAAGTGAGTTTAACGACACCATTCATTAGTCCATCCAGCCCACCATAAACGGTTAAGCTATCAATGCGATCTGCTACCTTCTCTAATGCTTCTAGTTCTTTAAGTCGCATTAGTGTTGGGTTGTTTTCCATTACTTTTGCCGTGTTATGTAAACTTCGGGTAGCGGATGTTTCTTCTCGGCGTTTAATGACATTAGCCTCCGCTGCTTTTTGCGCTTCCACGACCTGATTTAAAATGGCCTTCATTTCGCCCGGTAAAATGATGTCTTTTACCCCTACGCTTTTGAGTTCAATGCCGATACTTGATAGTTGCGTCGTCACAAGTTCTTTTACAGTTTCATTGATATAAAGCTTGTCTATTAGAATGTCGTCGAGTGATTTAGTACCGACGGCTTCTCGAAGCGCTAATTGCAGCGTCTTGTATATATATTCATCTAGTTTATCTACACTGCTTGCTGCGATCTGAGCATCTTTAATTTGAATACTGGCGCTCAAGTTGATACGCAAACTCACCCTGTCTTTACTTAAAATCTCTTGCCCAGATACTTCGAGTATCTGAGTGCGACAATCGAAGTTTTTTAGTTCAACTTTGTTACTCAACTGCCAAAAGCCATAGTTACCAGGTGGAAGCTGTTCTGCCAATTTGCCATCTATATACAAAAGGCCAACATGATCTTTGGGTACTGACAGGTCAGCGATTGGTTTGGTTGCAACAGTGTTTTCACTTCTTATTAAACGTGAGGCGCTATTTGCTCCAGCTCGCATAATTAGGCTAAAAACTCTGTTTTCTACAGCTATTTGGTTTTTTATAGAAACTTTATCAAGGCGAATTTCACCTGTGTCTTTCCATAGATACAGATGCTCACTTGGGGCCACTATGCCTTTGAGTTGATCATTCACATATAAAATACCAACTTGGTCATTATCTAATTTCCAGTGCTCAATTTGTGTTTTTAACACTTCACTATTACGGTAAAGTCGTTCTACATTTGGCAGTGAAACGAACAATTCATTGATATCGAAAGTGGTAAAATTAAGTTCATTTTTAATATCCCAAAGGGTGTGTTTACCCGCGTTTAGTATTTTGATTAACTCTTGGTTTTTAAAGACTAGAAGTCTTTGATTTTCATTTACAGTTTGTGTTTTTCTTAACATGTTTAATACCTTTTAATGTCGCTTTTTAAGCGTGTTGATAAGGGTGAATTACGTGATTAAAAAGGCATTTGCAGCTTTACATGTTAGGGAGCGTCCCGCTTGCTAACAGGTTTTAATACAATGCGTTTTTAAACATGGGTAACCACGACTTATCAACTTATTCGTTTTCCAAATGGTTTAGGGTGGGACTTGAACCCACAACAATCGAAGTAAAAGTTCGAGGCTCTACCAATTGAGCTACCTGAATTTAAGGAAGGATTTGAACCTTCGACGCACGAAACTCTATTTCGCTGCTCTACCTGACTGAGCTACTTAAATTGTGTTTGATTAGGAATACGCATTCACATTGTTCAGCGCACCGGAGTGACTTTTTGAATCACGACCACTTAATCAGACGAATAATACATATCAAGTGATGTGCCAAACGATAAGAAAACAAAAAATAAAAGTCTTAATTTATTGATTTTAAACGGTTAAGTTTTTATTTTTACTCATTTTTTGCAAGCGACATAGACAATCGAAAAAGTGCAAATATAATATTTTGGATATGTGTGTATCTTAAGAGATAGGTTGGTGAAGAAGACAATTGCGGTAACATTGATCGGGACACAGTTGGATTTTGTTGGCAAGCGTATTGATCGATGGTCACGGTGGCGACCGAATATTAGCTTGTGTAGTCAACAAGATTTAATCGTCGATAAACTGCATATGCTCCATGATAACCACAGTTGGAAACTCGCGAATAATGTTGCTGTGGACATTGAAAGTGTGTCACCTGAAACACAGGTGCAATTACATAATATAAACTTCTCTAACCCTTGGGACTTTGAAGAGGTATATGCCAAGCTTTATGATTGGTGTGCCCAACAAGAATTTGATACTGAGAAAAATGATTACCTGTTTCATATTACTACAGGGACGCATGTTGTTCAGATTTGTAGTTACCTGCTTACTGAAAGTCGGCATTTTCCCGGTCGACTCATTCAAACCTCTCCAGACAAATACAATAAAAATAAATCGGTCGGTAAAGCACAAATAATCGATCTCGACTTGTCTAAATATGATCAAATAGCAACGCGTTTTGACCGTGAACATCTCGAGGGTAAAGCATTTTTAAAAGGCGGTATTCATACTAAAAACAAGGCCTTCAACCAACTTATAACGCAAGTCGAAAAAGTCGCTATCCGTTCACAAGATCCTATGTTACTGACGGGTCCAACAGGTGCAGGAAAAAGCCAACTTGCTACTCGTATCTTTCAACTCAAAAAGAAACGAGCCATGTTAGAGGGTGAACTTGTTTCAGTAAATTGCGCGACACTTAAAGGCGAAAATGCCATGGCAGCTTTATTTGGCCATACAAAAGGTGCATTTACAGGAGCATTAAAGTCTCGAGATGGCTATTTGCTCACGGCAGATAAGGGCGTATTGTTTTTGGATGAGATCGGTGAGCTTGGCTTAGAAGAGCAGGCGATGCTTCTTCATGCCATAGAAAATAAAGAGTTTCATCCCGTTGGTAGTGATAGAACGTTAAAAAGTAACTTTCAACTTATTGCCGGAACGAACCGTGATTTGAAACAGCAAGTTGCGAAAGGAATGTTTAGAGAAGACTTACTTGCGCGCATTAATTTGTGGTCTTACAAACTACCAGCATTAAAAGATCGACGTGAGGACATCCCCGGCAATATTGACTATGAAATGGACTTATTTGCACAAAAAACAGGGGAAAGAGTCAGGTTTAACAAAGAAGCTAAGCGATTATTTGAAGAGTTTGCAATGTCAAACCAAGCACCTTGGTCTGGTAACTTCAGAGATTTAAGTTCGGCAATTACACGATTAGGCACTCTTGCAGATTCATCGCGCATTGCTATAGCTGATGTGACAGAAGAAATAGCTAGACTAAAAGAGTCATGGCATTTACCTGACTCAGAACCGCAACGTAAAGCGATCGAAAGGTATTTAACCAGCAAAGCAATATCTAAACTCGATAAATTCGACGCTATTCAACTTAATAGCGTACTTTCGATATGCGAAAAACATACGAGTATGGCTGCCGCTGGAAGAGAGTTATTCAACGTTAGTCGAACATTAAAGGCACAAGTAAACGATTCAACAAGATTGCAGAAGTACCTCGCTAAGTTTGGTTTGAAATGGTCAGATTTATGCGAGCAAAAAATAGCGAGTAATCGTCGACTCGCTATTTTACCTAACGTTTGGAGGAGTTAGGGTTAGGCGGTTTGCTGGGTGAGCCGAGCATCAATGCTGGCGATATTGGCCATTAATTGTTCTCTCACTCGCTGCAAATGTTGTTGTCGTTGTTCAGGGGCTTGCTTGGCAAAACGTAGTGCACTGTAAAGGCTGCGCTTCGAAACTTGATATCTTGATGCGGCTTGTGAGAGGCTCGACTCGCCGATCATCACGCTTAACATAGCTTCGTTTAAATCAACTTGCTTACTCATTTCGCTCGCTCCTTGGTACTTTTCGTTGCGTGCTTTTCTTCATGAATTGGCCACACACTGACATTTGAGTACCAGTCTAAGTGCCAAATTAACTGCATGGTTTGAATCAAGTTGTGCATATGAAAACCCCTGTAATAACTGCTTTGCTTCTTCCATTAAGAAAAAGTTATGCCAAGGTTTTAAGTTTTTGATTTTAATTGTTTTCTTGTTTTTT
>CAYZOE010000128.1:0-10080 GCA_964479805.1 uncultured Pseudoalteromonas sp.
GTTGACGCTTTATAATGATCAGTTATATAACTAAACGATCCTTTTAAATTTGTTCTTATAAACATTTTTAACATTCGTTATTTTTCGCTATACTCCTGTCTCTACCTAGATATGGCTAGTAGGCAGGAGATTTCACAGTGCAAGCTTCTAAAGAATGGCAGTGGTTACGTTGCAGTGAACGCAACCGACTTCTTATTGACTTGGGCGATGAGCTTCAACTTTGCACTCCCTACAAGCTATATCAACTCACTGGTGATTCCTTATCTAATCCAAATTTTTGTATCGACGATGCAGAATACTACCAAAACGTATACTTCTACTTGCAAAACTTTAAGGTCTGGACCGATGCCCAGTGTTGTCAAATAGCTTTGAACGCGACAGCTGCTAAGTTTCATTTAAAACCCATGCTTGCAAAAAGTTGGTTTTTTAGCGAATACACAGGAAATTCAGATAGAACAGAAGCCATTATTGCACTTACTTCATCTGAACAAACCGGTGAATTTTTCATTGTAGAGTGTGACGCTGAGAGTTCATTGTGTATTAGTTTAAACGCTGAGTTCAAACTAGATGAGCACCTTACTTTAGAGACATTTCAAGCAATACGAGTTTTGAATAATCGTATTCACCCTCTGATGTTAGCTGACAAAATTACCAAAACAGCTTAACACAACAAGGCAAGCAACAAACAACCTGTGATATACTTTCGACCATTAAAGTATATAGGGTTAAAACATTGCAATTTATCGCACTTACTTCAATTGGTATTGAAAATTTATTAGTAGATGAAATCAAAGAGCAAGGCTTAGAGGTTATCAAACAGTCTGTTGGTTCGGTAAAGTTTGAGGCGGATAACAGTCAAGCACAAAGATTTTGTTTAGTCACACGTTTTGCAACACGTGTCATGCTGCTTTTAGAAGAAAATTCAGAAATAAACACCAAAGAAGATTTATATAAATTTGCACGTTTTCAGCCTTGGCAGGAATTCTTTGGCCCAAAACAAACATTTGCAATTGAATTTAATGGTACAAATCAAGCTTTAAAAAATACTCAATTCTCAGGCTTAGTGATTAAAGATGCTGTCGTTGATTACTTCAACGATTTGTTTGAACAACGCCCGAACGTAGATAAAGCCGAACCAAATATTCGTATTGTGGCTAAATTAAATAAAAGCCACTGTATGCTTTATCTTGATTATTCAGGTCCACGATTATCAGATAGAGGTTACAGAACTCGTCAGGGTAAAGCGCCTATTCGTGAAAATTTAGCTGCTGCATTGGTAAAACGCAGTGGTTGGTTGAATGATATAAGCCAGCCTCTGTTTGATCCATGTTGTGGTTCGGGTACTTTACTCATTGAAGCAGTTGGAATGGCAAACAAGGTGCCTGCAAATATTAATCGTAAGTTTGCATTCCAAAACTTACCTAGCTTCAGACCTGCAAAATTTGATGAAATCAAACAGGCTTTAAAAAGTGAAGTAACAGAAAACAACCTATGGATCATGGGATCAGATTTTGACGAGCGAGTGATCAATGTTGCACAGCAAAATGCTCGCAGAGCAGGCGTTGAAAATCTCATTGATTTTAGTGTTAAAGATGCAAATAAATTGTCTCAAGTTGCCAAGCGTTCTGGGGTTGTATTAAGCAATTTACCTTATGGTGAACGTTTAGGTGCGATGGCTGAACTTATAAATCTATACAGAAATATGGGTTTAGGCTTTAAAAAATACTTCCAAAATTGGCAACTTGCACTATTAGGCACAGATGAAAGCCTTTTCAAATTACTTAAATTAGCTAAATCTAAAACCTATAAGTTTAAAAACGGTCCACTTGACGTTGCACTCTATCTCTACGATGTAAACGAAAAGCAGATTAGTCAGAGTCAAGAAAAAACAGGCTTGAATTTTGAAGGTTCATCAGCTTTTGGAAACCGTTTAAAGAAAAATAAAAACACACTTAAGTCATGGATTAAAAAAGAAGGAATTAACGCCTACCGCTTATATGATGCTGATATTCCTGAATACAATGTCGCTATTGATATTTACAACGATGCTGCGGTTATTTTTGAATATGCAGCACCAAAAGAAATTGACGATACGGTTGCCCAAAAACGTTTACAAGATGTGATCACCTTAACGTCAGAGCAACTTAATATTGCTGCTGAGAATATTGCGGTGAAAGTTCGTAAAAAACAAAAAGGTGATGCGCAGTACAGCAGTTACGACAAGCAAAACAGAATAGACGTCGTTGAAGAGTTTGGTGCTAAATTTAAAGTGAACTTGTTTGATTATTTAGACACCGGTTTATTTTTAGACCATCGATTAGCTCGCCAATATATTCAGCAAAACTCGAAAGGCCAACGTGTCTTAAACTTGTTCTCCTACACGGGAAGTGCATCAGTGCATGCTGCGATTGGTGGAGCAAAATCGGTCACAACCGTCGATATGTCAAAAACCTATCTAAAGTGGGCGGAAGAAAACTTTACATTAAATAATCTCAAAAATCCTCGTTTTAGATTTGAGCAAGCAGATTGCTTAAAGTGGCTCGAACACGCACAGGGTCAATATGACTTGATCTTTTTAGATCCACCTACCTTCTCAAACTCAAAACGTATGAAAGCAGAGTTTGATGTGCAGCGAGATCACGTCAAATTGATGGAGTGGGTGAAGAAGATCTTAAGTCCAAAAGGCACTTTATTATTCTCCAATAATAAACGTGGATTCAAAATGGATGAGGTCGCATTAATGGGTCTAGGCCTGAAAGCGGTGAATATCTCTAACAAGACACTTTCACCTGACTTTAAACGTAATAAACAGATTCATAATAGCTGGTTGATCACCCATGGATAAGTATACACTTTATCACACTGAGGGCTGTCATTTATGCGAGCAAGCCCTTGCTTTACTAAGTGTTCAGCTACGGTCTGAACAAATAATTTTAAGAGATATTGTTGAAGAGCATCATTTGGTAGAAAAGTATCAGTTCACCATTCCTGTTGTGGCAAATAAAAACAACCAAGAGCTAGGTTGGCCATTCGACGAACAAAAATTAAAAGAGTTTATAAACTAGTATGGATTTAATTAGAATTGCAAAAGCGCAGTTAGCTTTTGGCACGCACCCATTATTAGATAATGCTGATGCAGTTATTGAGACTGGTGAACGCGTTTGTATTGTTGGTCGAAACGGCGCAGGAAAATCAACTTTACTTAAAGTACTTGATGGGCAAGTTCAACTCGATGATGGTGAAATAAACCAAGTTAGTAATTTGAAGGTATCTCGACTAGAACAAGACCCACCAAAAGGTGCTGAAGGTTCAGTATTTGATTATGTCGCTAATGGCATACCTGACATTGCTAATTTATTGATTGAATATCATCATGTCAGTGAGCTGATGCAGTCAGATTATTCTGAGTCTGTGTTAAATAAATTTGAGAAATTATCTTCTCGCATTGAAGCTCAAGATGGTTGGCGCTTTGAAAGCCGTATTAAGTTGGTTTTAGCTCAGTTGGAGTTGACACCTGATATGCGACTAGAAAAACTATCAGGTGGATGGCTAAGGAAAGTTGCCTTAGCAAAAGCTCTTGTAAGTGAACCTGATTTACTTTTGCTTGATGAGCCAACCAACCATTTGGATATGAATAGTGTTATTTGGCTTGAGCAGTTTTTAAGAGAATTTAAAGGCGGCATAGTATTTATTTCGCACGATAGGGCATTTATCCGCAGTATTGCAACACGTATTCTAGATTTAGATCGTGGTAAATTAATTTCTTATCCAGGTAACTACGAAAAATACCTCGAGCAAAAAGCGCACGACTTGAAAGTTGAAGAAGCGCAAAATGCACTGTTTGATAAAAGGCTGGCTGAAGAAGAAACTTGGATCAGACAGGGTATTAAAGCGCGTCGTACTCGAAATGAAGGCCGTGTGAGAGCCTTAAAAGCACTGCGTGTTGAGCGAAAACAGCGAGTAGAGCAAGTTGGCAAAGCTGACTTTAATATCGAAACAGCAGAACGCTCTGGCAAGCTTGTTTTTGAAGCCAAAAACTTACAACATGCTTTCAAAGATAAGCCGATTGTTAATGATTTCTCTACCCTTGTTATGCGTGGAGATAGAGTTGGTCTAATTGGGCCAAATGGGGTTGGTAAAACAACTTTGCTTAAATTGTTATTCGGTCAGCTTGATGCCGTGTCAGGTAGTGTAAAGCAAGGTGTCAATCTTGAAGTCGCTTACTTCGATCAATATAGAGAGAAATTAGACGAAGAAGCGACAGTTCAAGACAACGTTGCTGAAGGTAAGCAAGAAGTTATGATGGGGGGCCGTAGTCGACATGTGTTAGGTTATCTACAAGACTTCTTGTTTCCGCCAGCCAGAGCAAGAACGCCTGTTAAGGCGTTGTCAGGTGGTGAGAAAAACCGTTTATTATTGGCCAAACTTTTCTTGAAACCTTCAAATGTGCTTGTACTAGATGAACCAACCAATGACTTGGATATTGAAACGCTTGAACTGTTAGAAGACATAATTAACCAGTACCAAGGTACGATCCTAATTGTTAGTCACGACCGAGAGTTTATTGATAATACCTGTAATAGCGTTTGGGCGTTTGCAGGTGATGGTGAGGTCATTGATATTGTTGGTGGTTACACAGATTATCAAGTGTATAAAGCTGAGCTTGATGAAAAAAGAAAGCAACTTGAAAAGCATAAAGCTGCACAAAGTACAAAAGAAGTAAAAAAAGATAAGATAAATAACAAAAGTAGTAAGCTAAGTTACAAATTAAAACTTGAATTAGAACAACTGCCCAGTAAAGTAGAAGCTCTTGAACTTGCGCTTGAAGAACAACAAACCCTGGTAAATGATCCTGAGTTTTTCAAAAAACCTCAACAGGAAACGCAAGCGGCATTGAACCAATTGACAAATTTAGAGTCAGAGCTTGAAACTGCATATACCCGTTGGGAAGAGTTAGACGAATTACAGAATCAGTAGTAAGGAATAAAATGAAAAAAACAATATTAGCAGCAACTTTGTTGTCAGTACTAAGTGGTACGGCATCTGCTGCTACATACCAGTTAACTGAATTACCAAGATATCAAAATGGCAAGAATACATTTATCTCTGATGTTAATGAGTCTGGAGAGGTAATTGGTGCCGCTACACAATTATTCAATTACGCTATTGACGTGTCAGAATTAAACTTTGAAGATTCGGATATAAAAACAGCCTACAATAATTATGTAGATTCACTTGCTGATATAAATGAAGAGGTTACATTTACGTTAGATGATATTGAAAATGGTATTTCAGTAACAAACGCGGATGCAAATGCATTTTTGCTTGGATTTCTGGCTGGTAAAAACAGTGATGCTGAATATCAAAAATTCAATGATCGTGTAGGGGTACTTTTTACATCTAGTTCTGCTGATGAACTAGTTATCTTTGATACTCAGGCGACATACGCTGATTCACTTACTCGATCAGTGACTAACTTCCCCACTGCAATTTCTAACGATGGTGTAATTGTAGCTTGGGGCTCTTCACCATATAGAAAAGAAGTTTTTGAAAAAGAAGGCGAAGACGATAAAACCTTTTATGTCAGAGATTGGACTTCTCGTGGTTTAGTTATTTCACCAAATGACAAAAGAGTTACACTTGAGCCTGAATTAGATACTTATGGTGGTTATTCATCAGTCTCAGATATTGTGCAACTAGACTCTGGTAATTACATTGCCGTAGGTACTAGTAGTGTATCAATCCCACAGAGTAGCCAAGAAAGTTACAATGAAAAATGCGATGGTGTTGATGAATTAGTTCAAGTCTGTTCATGGGATTTACAAAGAGGCAGTTTTTACGACACTGAAGCATATCAATGGGAACTAGATAATAATTTAAACGTGATAAGTACTGCAAAGTTAGGGTTAGGATTAGTTCGTAAAGAAGATGAAACAAGAACTTTCAGCAGTTTGGCGCTTGCTACGAATAAAAATGGCATATCAGTAGGATACTCAAATGTAAGAAACACTGATGATGACAGGCTATATTCATACGAGCAGGCTGGTTACTTCAAAGATGGCCAATTTATTCGAATTCATGCTCACGAAAACTATATTCAAGGTGGTAAAGCCATAGACATTAATAATAATAATATTGTTATTGGTAATTACTATGAACAAGGTAGAAGCTATGGCGGTGGTGTTATAGTAAGGAAACAAGTTGGCTTCTACTATGATATTAACTCAGATACTTACAAAGAAATTCCAGCATTCTTTAATGGCTCAAAAGCGACGTTAAGAGATATTAATGATAAAGGGCAAATCATTGGTCAAGGTGAGATAGAAAAGAATACTTCAGTTCCAAAATACGAAGCATTTTTATATGAGATTGGTTCAGATACAGTTACAAACATAAATGATTTCTTGCCTTGTAGGGCTGAAGATGACTCTGCGTTCCCTTATACGATTGCAGAAGCAACAAAAATTACTGAATCCGGTCATATTTACGCAAATGCCACAAAAACGGTTGACCGTCGTGATAGTTTAGGTCAGATAATGAAGGATTCTGAGGGTAACATTGAGAAAGAAGCTATAGCAGTTCCTGTCCTTTTGACGCCTATTGCTGGCGGCACAATCGAAGAGTGTTCACCTCCTGAAGCGGAGCAATATGAAAGACAGTCAGCAAGCTTTGGGTTTCTCTCTATGCTTGCACTCCCTTTATTATGGTTGAGAAGGCGTAAAGCTTAAAACCTTTCGGAAGACATAAAAAAAGCCTGAAAGGGCTTTTTTTATGTCTATAATTTCTAAGGTTATTGGCCCCGAGAATTCCAAGCCTTATTGACTGAATGCCGCCATAGCCAGTCAATACCGAAGTAACCAATGAGTGCTGCAATAGATGCACAAATAAGAGAGCCAACCATGAATGCTGGGCCAATAGTAGATAGACTATCAACAAGCCATTGCCAGCTTGCTTCAAAGTGGAAAGGCTGTGTTTCTTGACCTAATGCGAATACACCTACTCTATAAGAGCAATAAAAAATAGGAGGCATAGTTAGAGGGTTCGTTAACCAAACTAATGCAACAGAAAGTGGCAAATTGACTCTAAAAGGAATTGCACAAGCAGCAGCTAACACCATCTGAAAAGGAACAGGGATGAAAGCGAAAAATAAGCCTACAGAGAAAGCACCGCGTGCAGAACGGCGATTGAGATGCCAAAGGTTCGCATCGTGGAGTAAACTTCCAAAAATCTTTAAAGATTTTTGCTGTTTGACCTTATTGTGATCAGGTAAAAATTTTTGGATCGTCTTTTTTGGCATAACAAGCAACCATATACTTCAATGTTGATGTGCTGGGGATTTCTGTACGGCTGTGTTCAAGCGGTCTTTTACTTTCACACTTGGCAGTTTTACAGCTCACTGATATTCCTCATCGTAATGTGTTGCTATTTTAAGCCCATTTTCAATCTATTGTTAGGGTTTATTTTTGCTATTTTTCTAGTAGGCCTACAATCTGAGCTTTTTTATAGTTATGAACCGGATAAAAAGGTACTGAACGAAGTGAGTGAGTTAAGTGGTATTGTCACAAAAGTGATTTCACCTCACAAAAACTCACTAGTAGAATTAAATTTAATCTCACTAAATAGACAGAAAATCCCTTTTTACAAGACGGTAAAAGCGCAATTATCAATTCAATCAGATAATGTGAACTTAATCCAAGGAGATCAAGTTACCGCAAAGGTTATGCTAAAAGTTTTTCGAACACGGAAAAATAACCATAGTTTTGATTCTGAACTTTACGCTTTTAAACAAAAAATCTACTTTAAAGGCGTAATTAAAGAATTAGAAATACAGACTTCAGTAGAAGAAAATGCAAGGCAAAATTATCAAGGTAAGGTTTGGCAGACTTTCAAAGAGAAAAAATTAAATTGGCTCTTCTATGGTTTAAGTACTGGAGATAAGTCTAGGACATCTAAGGAAACAAAAGATCATATTATTAAACTTGGTATTGGACATATGCTAGCAATATCAGGGCTACATGTAGGGATAGTTGTTTTCCTGTGCTTTTTTACTATAAAGGGTGTGGCTTGGATATTATTAAGTGTTTTTTCGTTAAGTTTTCAGCACTTTAATCTTAATAAAATCTATATTTACATAAGCCTACTAATTTCACTTATATATATTTATCTTTGTGGTCTACCAGTCTCAGCGATAAGAGCTTGGTTAATGGTTGCAATATTTTCATACATATTTCTATCTAAACGTTCTGTGGGCTTAGTTCAGAGCTTAAGTTATGCTTTAGCTATTGTGTTATTGCTAAATCCCTTTTCCTTGCTCGACCCTGGTTTATATTTATCTTTTATCGGTTATGCAACCGTGATACGGGTTTTGAGTATAACTAAAAGTCATAGATATTTTTCAAATCCTGTGATGAGGCTACTGTTAATTCAGTTTGGTTTATTAGTCAGCTTAGCGCCTTTGAGCATGTACTATTTTGATGGGGTGAGTATTCTAGGCTTGCTTGTTAACTTATTAGTCATTCCATTATTAAGTGTTGTTATTTTTCCATACATTACTTTATGTCTTTTGCTAAAAGGCGTATCTATCAATGTTGATATTATGTTTGTTGATTACCTGTTGTCAGCAGGTTTAGATATGACAACTCATTATCTTATCGACTATGCATGGCTATCCTGGTTTCAGCTGACAGTTGAAACTGTGGTTCTATTTTATCTAATTGTGGCACTGCTCTTAATTAAACGGTTTAGGATATTTTCGCTCTTACCAGCATTTTCATTAATTTCAAGCTATGCCGTTTCAAAACCATTATGGCAGGTTGATGTGATGGATGTGGGTCACGGTACATCTGTACTCATTGCGTCTGATAATCAAGCTTTATTGTATGATTTGGGGGCTAAGTATTTTAACTTCTATTCACTGTTTGAAAGGGTAACTTTACCTGAGATAAAAGCGCGTGGATTAGAGTTAAGGCACACAATTATCAGCCATGATGATACAGATCATAATGGTGGGCTAGATGAGCTTCAAGCGTTTGATGATTTTACATCACTAGAGACGTTTCATGATGGTGACCCATTAAACCTATGTAAAATTAAGAACATAAACATGGAAAAAATAAGTATAAAAACTATTTGGCCTATGGAGATCATGGATTCAGATAATAATAATTCTTGTGTGGCAAAGGTAATTGGTCCAGGTGGAAGTATTCTATTAACAGGTGACATAGAATTTGAAGCTGAAAGGATACTCATTGAGCAATACAATCAGAGGTTAAAGGCAGATATCATGCTTGTACCACATCATGGCAGTAAAACATCTTCCAGCAAAGAGTTTTTAGAAGCTGTGAAGCCCGATATAGGTGTTATTTCAAGAAACTACTTCTCTCCATGGCACTTGCCCCATAAAACTGTTGAAGAACGATATACTTCGAAAAACATAAAATTAGTTGATACTGCTCTTTCAGGACAAATCACCATAAAATTTTTTTCAGATTCTTATAAAATAGAACAGGCAAGAGAGAGCACTAACTTTTGGGTTAAGCACCGTAATCGACTTTAACAGAGTGTTTAAATACTGTAGCAGGTTTGAGAGAATGTAGAAGTTTATATCAATATTGATAACTAGTTGTCGCTTAACTCATTGCATTCAGCACTTAAAGCAAGCCTTACTGGTAGATTTATTACATAGAGTTTCGGTTATTTGAAGTATAGCATTTAGTTTTATGCGTTTGAGAAGTACAATAGCAATGTTATTAAGTAGTTGAGAGCTTCTATGCAAATCAATGCCAAGCATAATGCAAAGCAAATTTATAAACGCCTTTTTTCATATACCTATGATTTTAAATTAGCAGCCATATTCTCAGTAATTGGCATGCTTGGGTATGCGGCGATGGATGCCCAATTTATTAGATTGATGCAGCCGTTTATTGATGATGGTTTAACTTCAAGAAATACCGAAGTATTAACTTGGGCTCCTGTTGTTGTAATTATACTTGTGCTGGGTCGGGGTGTGTTTAATTACATGGCTTCTTATTGCCTAAGTTATGTCGGTTCGAGGGTTGTGCAAAAATTAAGACAGCAATT
>CAYZOE010000129.1:0-3767 GCA_964479805.1 uncultured Pseudoalteromonas sp.
CACCACAAAGTGGTTGAGATCCCAGTGTAAAATACAAGGTGTTTGCAATGCGTCGAGATCTTCAAGCTCAATACGGAGTGGTCTTGTACTTAACTTAAGTTGCTCAGCAAACCCCATAATATCGAGTAGCGTCGCGCCCTCAAGGGAAATACTAAATTGTTGTCGAATAGATACCAAGTCGGTTTGATAACCATGGTAACACGCTACCATTGCTAAACTTGCTAAGCCACACTCCGCAGCTTCCGACTGTAAAATAATGGGCAATGAGTTCCTTGACCAAAACTGTAGTTTGTTTACTACACTTTCATCTTCTTCATGCATCTTTTACTGCCTTATTATTGTTATACAAATAGTCTTGTGCTGAAAATTTACAGCTGACCTTTAATACTAAATACTGGATCAAATAACCAACGCAGAAGTGAACGCTCTTCGATCACGATATCTGCGTCGAGCCTCATACCCACTCTAAGTGGGGTTGCCTTTCCATAAGCTTGAATATCTTGTTCAGAGAGCGCCACTACCACACGATAAGCAGGCTCAGTCAGTACACCCGGAATCGAGGCTTCTTCTGGTAATATCACCGAATTACTGATTTCTTTAATGGTGCCATCGTACACCCCGAACTTTTCATACGGGAAAGCGTGGTAGCGTAAACGCGCATTTTGGCCAACATCAACAAAGCCAAAAGCCGAAGTCGGCACATAGACAATGGCCTGCATTTCACTGTTTTCAGGAAGTACTGATAGTAGGCTTTGTCCTGTCGTCACTGTTTTACCTACTTTTGCCGTGAGACCACTGACAATACCTGATTTAGGTGCTCTCAACTCGCCTAAACGCTGCTGCTCAATCGACGACAACTGCATTTTAAGATCGGCACGCTGTGATTCTAATTGTGCAATACGCGTTTGCTGTTGCAAAGGTCGCTGCTCAATTTGCTTTTCGAGTTGCTGAAATTGACTGACCAGCGACACACGTTCAGACTTGATACTCGACGCCTGTTGTTGCAGCGACAACAAAGTATCTTTTTGTCTTTGCAGTTCTAGCTCTGAAATATAGCCTGTGCCCTTTAAGCTACCGACTTGCTCAACCATCTTCTGATTTAGTGTGAGTCGCTGTTTAAACGTAGCGGCTTGGCTATCTAACTCAGATAAACGCTGCTCGAGAGAAATTTTCTGCAAATTCAACTGCTCAATATCTAAGTTATCCTGCGCGATTTGCTGGGTGATTTGTCGCTCGAGTGAATTTAGCTGAAACTGGTATTGATTAAGTAAAGCCTGATTGAGCTCTAGCTCTTGACTGCTGTGCTTCACAGAAGCGATCCTCAACAGCGGCTCTCCAGTTTCAACAAACTGCCCTTCTGAAACGAGCACTTCTGATATTAAACCTGATTGCGAGGCCTCGACTCGTAAAAGACCAGCATCGGGCTCAATTACCCCGCTCACACGTTCTTTTCGGGTGTATTGCCCAAGACTCAAAAATACCAGACTGACAACGACGACCGTTAAGATCAACACTGTGAGTCTTCTAAAAATGGGTGGCTGAATAAGCGACACAGCTCCTTCTAGTCGATGTCGTTTATGCTCCAGCACTTCTTTGCGGAATAGACTGTCCATAGATTACTTCTTATAGGTTAACGTTAAATTAACTTCAAAAAACAATGTACCACTTTGCTAACCATAAAGAAATAATAAGCAAAGTCACTAAAAGTAAAAGAGCAGCGAATGCTGCTCTTTTATACTAATTAAGTCTTTGCTTATAGTTAAGTAGCTAGACTTTTTTTATTGGACGTTGCCAACCATCAAGGTTGCGCTGTTTGCCTCGCGCAACTGCTAACTGCTCATCTGCAATGTTTGAGGTGATCACAGAACCCGCTCCAACAGTCGCTGTCGCACCAATTTGCACTGGGGCTACTAGAGAAGAGTTAGAGCCAATAAACGCGTTGTCACCTATGATGGTTTTTGATTTATTCACGCCATCATAGTTACAAGTAATGGTACCTGCACCAATATTTACTTTTTCACCGACTTCAGCATCGCCTAAATAAGTCAGATGGTTTGCTTTTGAGCCTTTACCTAGGCGTGACTTTTTCATCTCTACAAAGTTACCAATGTGCGAGTCTTCTTCCATCACCGCACCTGGGCGTAAACGCGCAAATGGGCCAAGCGTACACTTAGCAGCGACTTGTGCATCTTCAATCATGCTGTTTGCTTTTACAACCACACCATCACCGATGGTACAGTTTTTCAGTACGCAATTTGGGCCAATGACCACGTCGTCGCCGATCACAACATCACCTTCAAAGATAACATTCACATCGATTTGTACGTCTTGACCTGTTTTTACCGTACCACGCACGTCGATGCGTGAAGGGTCTGCAAGGCTTGCACCGTTGATCATCAACTCTTCTGCTTGCCATGACTGGTAAGCGCGCTCAAGGGCTGCAAGTTGCACACGGTTGTTCGCGCCTTCAACTTCCATTGGATGATCTGGCTGAGCCGAAGTAATTTCAACGCCTTCACTGTGCGCCATAGCGACGATGTCTGTCAGGTAGTATTCGCCTTGTGCATTGTTATTCGAAAGGTTACTTAACCAACGCTTTAACAACTCACCATTTGCCGCCATGATACCCGTGTTGATCTCTTGAATAGCTAACTGCTCAGGTGTTGCATCTTTTTGTTCTACAATACCCACTAGTTTGCCGTTTTCACGCAGCATGCGACCATAGCCAGATGGGTCGTCAAGATTCACAGTTAATACTGCTAAACCTTTTTCAGGCGTCGCGGCGAGTAGATTTTCTAATGTCGACTTTTTCGTCAGTGGCACATCACCGTATAAGATTAAAACAGTGTCATCATCTGCAATGTGCTCTTTGGCAACAGCAACCGCATGACCAGTGCCTAGCTGCTCTTCTTGTAAAACCCAGTTTACTTCATTATGCGAAAGCGCTGCTTGAAGCTGCTCACGGCCATGACCGTAAACCAAGTTTGTTTCGCGCGCACCGAGTGATACCGCATTGTCGATAACGTGTTGAACCATAGGTTTACCCGCAACCGGGTGAAGAACTTTTGGAAGTTTAGAGCGCATACGGGTGCCTTTACCCGCAGCTAAGATGATAGATGTAAGTGCCATTAACACAGAGTCCTTATTCTTTGCTTGTGTTTAAATTTCATGCATATTGGTTTGAGCTTACTTTAAACAAGTCACATCTTGTGCAAATGTATACTGCAAGTTGCAGCAGCAGAACAAACGATACGTATGAAGTTTGCGCTATTGTAACGCCTTACAAGCCGATTGATAAGTATAGAGCGGCTTTAAACTCCGCTGAAAACAGTTAAATTTTTATTTCTGAGTTAACTCGGCTTTCTTTTTGATGCCTTGTTCCCAATACCGATGAAAACAATAAATATTCACCATGGCGAGTATTAAAAAGAAAGGCAGCATCTAGATTTTAACTGCCACATCAAAAGTATGGGTCTGATACCAATCAAGCAAAGCGTTGTACATGGTAAACATACCAAAATAGAAAAGTGACTCCCTCAATACCGATATAAAATTAGATTTGTAAATGTTTTTCCTTAACAAATTTTAATTCTCAAAGACCTATTATCCACCTTGAAGTTTCGGAGGTGATGAAAAATTGAATACGCTTAAACTTTGATAGTCAAAGTATCTGGATGATTCAGCACAATTTAATATTTTTTGAAGCGAATCTATCTCCATAAAACTGAGTAACTTACTAACCACAAACAAAAGCCTAAAAAACTAGA
>CAYZOE010000129.1:3867-9996 GCA_964479805.1 uncultured Pseudoalteromonas sp.
ATCTCCATAAAACTGAGTAACTTACTAACCACAAACAAAAGCCTAAAAAACTAGACAAAAAGAGAAAAAAACGAGTTTGCTGGTTATTTTCAGAGTACAAAAACTTAACTACTAATGGACCTATTAATAATAGTAAGAAAGCATTTACGTAACTAAACGAATATGAACTAAAAAAGCCAGAAAGAGTTTGAAAAATTAGAAAGGTAAAACACAGGTTTAATATGAGCCTCCCTGTCTTGGTGTTTATCTTTTCCATTGTTACACCTTAAAAAGGGTATAGTCATTACCATACCGCAAACTTAACTACAGCTCCTTCGCTTAATTTCAGATCCACTTTGCAAAGGGCATATTCACTTAGCCACAAATTTTCTGGCGCCATGCGAGAGATATTTAATAGAAGTTATTAGTCGCTTCTATGGCCTTCAAATACTTTTAATTTTTAGATTTAAGCTGTTTCATAGCTGCACCATTAACACTTTAAATTTGATGTAATTCTTTCATCATTATAAATCCACCGAACTTTTATAAATTTCTTCATTAACCAATTCAAGGCAAGCTGATTTGAGGCAATGAGTATGCGGTGAGACCCCATGATACTGGCTAGTAGGCCAAATATCCGCGCTGGCATCTCTGTATGTATAGGTGGTTGGTATGCCAACCACTAGTTGAGAATAATTAAGCGTAATAAGTTTAGAGTTACCATAGTTTCTGAGGGCATTGCCATATGCAACAGAGCAAATACTCTCGCCTTCCCTGTCCGCTTCATTTGCCCTGCAAAAATGGCAGCCGACGACGCTGTACCACCATCAATCACAATATATATTTGCGGCAAAGTTTGAATCTTAGTAACCCGCGTTCGCGTTTCTACATTTTCACAAATAGCGCTCAATTTTGGCTTAACTTCTTTATAAAAATAAGCGTCTTTAAAGCCACATTCTAAAAAAGCACTAGTTAAAAACCAAAATGGCGAGCTACTTCTATTCAGCTCAGTCAGTTCTTTACTTAATTTTATTAATCGATTTTCGTGTGGAGATATATGCTTAAAACCATGTCTTGTAGTTAAAAATTCGAATAGTTTGGCTATTTTTGCCACACTTCCTCCTCTGTTTCCGCTCAGATCTAAAACCAAATGTTGTTTTGAAAGCTTGTTAAATTCATTGAATAACATTTGGGGATCGAGTTTAGACATCGACGAGATTTTTACATACAAAAAGTCATCATTTTCACTCATTAATATTGATGAAGATGAATTTGCTTTTGAAGCTAGAAAAGTGTGCTTTGTAGATGTCGTTGTTACCTCTATGGCATTACTGTCTAATAACAGCGGCAGCAAATGTTTAGAATGAGCACTAATGTAACTGTCTTCTAAGTTAGCATTAAGGCGCGGGGTTAACTCCTCTAATTAAAACCAAACGTGCTCTACAGGCATGCCATTTAAGTGTTTTATATTTCTAAGTATCTCTCCCGAATCTAACAGTAATTTAAACTCGTTCTGCGACGCTTTATGCAGTTCAAATGGCAGCGACCTTTTAAAGCCGCTCAAGAACAAATGATCAGTACCAATAAAGTGAATGATTTTTAGAGTAATCTTTTTCAGCTCTCTTATCGTGCAAGTATCTGGGCACACTTCACGCCTCAATTGTTGAAACTTGCGCTCAATTAGCTCAGTAGAGACAAAGTTTTCAGCATATGGGTGTAATGTCCTTAAATTTGAAAGAAACTGGCTAATATCCGCATCAATCTCCTCTCTAGTCAGCACTTTATTATCATTGGTCGCTTCAACGTCGTATAAACTAATGCTGATGCTTCTCCCTGTCGCGATTAAATAAATTAAACTAATTAACATTAGGTAACAGAAAATAGTCAATTTTCTTCTAAGCATTAAACAATACCTTCCTTGAAGTTATTAAAGTAGAAGCCATATTTGAACGTATGGGCTTTCTACTGATAAAGAAACAAAAACGTTAAAAGCCCACTCTAGTTTGCAAAAGTGCCTAAATGCCCTATTTCTGTTCTATACACTTGAGAATTATCATTTAAGTAGACATTTAATACCGTCTGTTCTTGTTCAGAAATAGCGACTTTATAATATAAATTGCACGCGAGTTGACTAGTCATCTCGCAGCGTTCTCCCTCTCCAAGCATATTGTTCAGCTCACTGAGCTTCATACCAATTAGTGAGCCTGCAGAATGAAAAGAGTAAGCTGCTCTCTTTCAATAAGTATGATGTTTTAAGCTCAAATGATCTGAATATACAAACCAACTGATACGGTCAAACTCAAATTCACCGTTTACCACTTCACTACTTCTGCCAAAGAAACAGAATAGAGAAATAAGAAAAACTAATTGCTTCATTTTCTAACCTGAACTCCCAAACAACCTCTGAAAAATCCATACTTCAAAATTAAGTAGGCTGAAAAGTCTCTCAACCTACTTATAAATTTAATCAGCTAGCTCTACTTAACCCGAACTTTGGTTAAGTGACTTACTAGAGTATTGATATTGAATAAGTAGCTGCTGGTTCAGGTTACTTACTAAACTCGAAATACCCCCCCTTAGAGTCATCCCCTTTTAGTTGTAGTAAGACAGTTTCTGCTTGGTACTCGAGTAAAACTTGTTTATATACATCGAGTACTTGCTGTTTATTTAACTTTTCAAGTGCTTGCTCGTAACGCGCTCTTGAATCAAACTGGTAGTTGCCTTTCTGCCAATCAGAGAAATACGGCTGAGATTCAACAAAAATATTCTCTGGCTTTTTCTTAAGCTCTTTTATCAAGCCTTGCTTTAATGTTGTAATATCTTGTTCTGACACTTGTTCTAAACCGCTGTAAAAACCGACTATAAAATTGTCAAATTCGGTTTTAATCTCGTTAAGTGAAGCATCAGCACTTTCCATAAATACACTAAATGCCGGAAACTCGTGAACTCTGAACGCCCGACTGCCAACAGCATAAGCCATTTGCTTTTCAGTTCTTAAAGTCTTAAATATGGCGTTATTAAACAGCTGATTAATCACTTTCAGAGCTGATAATACCGGTAAAGATTCTTGCGGATAGATATAGCTCTTTCTAAGGTAAGTATTATCAAACGGCGTGGTAACTTTCTTGTTGAGTGCTGAGCCTTTAACAGGTTTATATTCATCAAGATATATCGGCTTATTGACTTGGCTTGTGTCTCCTAACACTGAACGTACTGAGTGCGTAATGGTTTTAATTTCATCTTCACCGTATTGGCCAAACGCGAATAAGTCGATATACGTTGCTGTTAATAACTGTTTATGCATTGCTTTAACATCTGACAGTGTCACAGTTTCAAGTTGAGCAATTATTTCTTGCGGTGACCAATGCATGGCCTCAGTTTTAACTAATTGCCCAAAATAAAGCTCTGATTGCTGGATCAAAGGCAACTTATCAAGATTGGTTAAATTTTCACTGTAGAGTTTTTTAGCACTGTTAAAGCGAGATTCTTTAAACTCCATATCAGCCATTGCTTGAAACAGTTTTTGAGCATAATAGCCATGTTTTGCCGTTTTCCCGACAATGTTTATGGCTAAATTACCGTTTGCTGTTTGCAGTAACATCAAATTTGTTTGATGACGCTGCTGAGCACGTACGCCGAGTCGCTGTAAGTCTTTCAGCATCATGAGACTTAATAAATTTGTCAATGTGTGGCTTTTAAGGTCTTGGTTCAGCTTCGGGCTTTCCAGTGAAATCGCAATGACGCCTTGTTTTTGAGTAAAGTGCTTACTTGTTTTTAACCATGCCCTTACCCCTTTGCCATCGAGTAACTGCTTCGGCTTATCTGATTGCGTGATGATTTGCGCATCATGTTGTGCAGCATCTAACTCAGGTTCATGAAGATTAAACTTCAAACCAGAGCCTGCCGCGTAAACGGTTTTGTCTTTTTTCGATAAAGATGCAACTTGATACCCACCATCGGCATAACTTAATTGAGTATCAACTTTTTCATTGCCGCTAACATGCCAAATACGCGCCTTATCAAGCGTAAAGTTATTGAGCACCTGATTAATTACTTTTGCATTAAAACCTGAGACATACGTATCAAAATGCAAAATATCTTTTGCTGGCACGCTATGCATCATACGGCTAAACTGTCTTGCTAACTGCAATGCCGAGGGTTTTTGATAGTCATTGAAGAGACCTTGTAATTGCTGTTTTAGCTCTGCACTGTAACCCTCGTTAATGCCTTCTTGCTTCAACAGAGCAACATAATCAAAAAAGGCAGCGATAATTTTATCTTTGTTCTTTTTGCCCTTTTCAGTTAGTTGAAACTGTATTAGTGCAGTTCCTTCGCTGCCATAAGCATTAGGAGATAACATAGGCAGCACCATATGGACTAACTCTTGCTCAATCAGTTTAGCTGCCAAAGAACCTGGCTCGTGTGAAGACAACAACATATTTAGATATGCATTGGGCTTGTATTGCCAAGTCGTAAAATTATTCTGCAGTGGGAATTGCAACATTAATAAATCAGCTGCCACTTTTGTTTTTAGCTTAATTTCTTTATTTAGCGTGTCTTGTGTGAATACTGGTAAGGTAATTCGCGGATCAGCAACCTCTCGGTTTGGTAACTGAGCAAAGTGCTTTTTAGCCAGCTTTTTTAACTCGTCAATCGATTGATCACCAACCAAAGTTAAAGTCATGATATTCGATGAATAGTACTTTTGATAAAAGTCTTGCATCGCTTTGTAAAGACTAAGCTGCCCGTGCCCAGTTTTATTTTGTAAGGTTGCTTTATTACCCACCCCTAATTGCTTAATTGGGTGTTCTGGGTTCACCGTATTCGCTAATGTACGATTGACCACAAACATATCTTGCTGTCTCAGACGCTGCCACTCTTGCTCTATTGCCGTGAGTTCTTTATCTATGTTTTCTTTTTTAAATAAAGGCGCAGCAATGGCGTATGACAACATTGTCAAAGCCGTGTCAAATTGTGCACTTGAAATAGTAAAGAAATACGTAGTCAGTTGTGCTTCTGTCATCGCATTGTAGTGGCCATTGTGCTTGGCAATGAAGTCTTTCAAAGTATAAGGGGTCGGGAAAGACCGAGAACCTTGGAAAATCATATGCTCAAGAAAATGTGCCAAGCCTTGGTAGTTTTCAGGGTCATGAAATTGCCCCACTCCAACACTTAAACTCAGCGCTGACTCAGCAACTGAAGGGTCTGACACAACAACGACGCGCAGCCCATTATCTAAACGCATTTCACTGTAGCTACGATCGTCATGTTGGCTTTTTACAAAACCAGCTTGTGAAAGCGGTGTAGGCGTAGCCAATGTTGTATATGCGCGGTCGTGAGTGCTTTGTGCAGCAGCATAATGCGACATCAGTGCCAGCGTGATTAAAGCAAGTTTGTTTCTTAACATCATATCTGTATGTCCGTATTCGTAATCAAAGAGTGGACACATATTGCGTTGAAAAATACGCTTGCTCAAATTAGGAAAGAAATGAACTTAACTCATAATTTCATAAAGTTAAGCTTAATTGTTAGGAAGCTATAAGAAACTGTTTATAAGTATATTAGCTAACAAGTCTGTGATGAGAATAAAAAGCAGCTAGTAACGGTAAATCCATCACATTTAAAATGGCTAATGAATTGATACAAGCATAAAAAGAAACTATATTTTTAACATCCACATGCGTCTAAGAACTAACGACGTGGATAAAAGGAAGGAAAGCGCCATGGTTTTAATTAAACATCTGGCGCCCTTAATAAAAAAGGTAAATCGCATTAACCTATTGCAAGCTAAAGCTGTGTAAAACAACCTCATTATTGCTAGATTCATCTTTGATGTAGATTAGGCTCGTCTCATCTAACAAAATAGAAGTTAATAGCTTATCTTCATGTACTTTCTCAGGTAGTAATAGGTGTTCTTTTATAGCAAATGTTTTTAGATCAAACTGTTTCACACCTTCATTATCAATAAAGTAAAACCCCGTTTTTAAACGGGTAAAAGTAGGAAATAAAGTATCCGTTTTTGCCACTTCAGATTCAAAATCCAACTTTCTCAAATCATACACGCGTAATTCACCATAGAAGTTTTGCGTAAGGCAACGATACTCCTCAAAACAGCTAAACCACATGATATCTTTTATCGGTAGGCGTTTA
>CAYZOE010000130.1:0-9973 GCA_964479805.1 uncultured Pseudoalteromonas sp.
AACCATTTTAAAGACAGCGATTTAAAGTGACGCATAACAGCTTTTTCATAGGAATCATTCCTTAATTTGTCAGAACGAAATCGGGAATCATTCCTGTTAATTTCGTTAAACAATATCTTTTTTCTATCAGAGACTCAACACCTTATGCTCTTCTTGAAAAATAAAAAGGAATTGTAAACAGAGAAAATCGGGCATTGTAAATAAACTTGCATCTTAGAGCACTTTGACTACTGTTTATTTATACATATCAAATATATTAAACCTTATGTCAAACTCTCCATTTTTAAATGCTTTAGAGCGCTATATGGTAACTCGTAGGTATGCTAAACGTACAATTAGAACTTATATTTATTGGGTGTATCACTACATTCTGTTTCATAACAAACAACATCCTAAAGACCTTACTGCAAGTCATGTTGAGCAATACTTAGAGTTTTTATCGAACGACAGAAATGTTGCAGCAAGCACTCAAGCAACCGCATTAAATTCATTAGTCTTTCTATATAGGGAGTTTTTGAAATTACCATTTGAGCGACAGTTACAGTTTAATATGAGTGAGCGCCCTAGAAAATTACCTGTCGTTCTAACACAAGATGAAATTAGTAGGTTGTTTGCTAATCTGACTCCTTCAATTTTACTACCTTGCCAACTTATGTATGGCAGTGGTTTAAGAGTTATGGAAGCAGTTAGATTACGAGTACAAGATATTGATTTCGATTATCTTAGTTTAAAAATTTGGCAAGGAAAAGGAGCCAAAAATCGGCGAGTAACCCTTGCTCCTGCACTTATTCCAGCGCTTAAAACACAAATAGAGAAGGCCAAGCAAACAGCCCTAAATGATATGACTAATCAAACATACAAAGGTGTATGGCTACCACATGCACTTGCAAAGAAGTACCCCAATGCACCTAAAGATCCGCTATGGCATTATTTGTTTTTCTCTAACATTCTAAGCTATGACCCCCATGAGCAATCAGCTTTGAGAAGGCATCATATAGATGAATCAAGTTTGCGTAAGGGAATTAAAGCCGCTACTAAAAAAGCGAAAATTGAGAAGAATGTAAGTTGCCATACACTCCGCCATTCATTTGCCACCCACTTATTACAAAGCGGAGCAGATATTAGAACGGTTCAAGAACAACTAGGTCATAGCGATGTGAAAACAACACAAATATATACACATGTGCTACAAAGAGGTGCGAACAGTGTTGAAAGCCCTCTATCCGCTATTTTATAGTCGTTACTTATTACTTAGTGCCTTTAATACCAAAATAAAAAAGCGCAGTCCTTTGCGCCTGCCCTACTCGGGCCAATCGCTAAATTCTTTGGTTAAGGGGTAATCTAAAAAAGCTTTATCTAACTATCTTAAATATCTTTTTATATTACTTTTATGTTAGTTACTCGATTAAAAATCACTCACTCATAACTCTGTAAATAATGAAAAGAAGAAATTGTCAAAGCCAGCTCTGACACTGGGGGTTATCACTTTTTAATTAATGCAAAGTGGTATGAAAATTAAGGTTTGCCATGTCCTTTTCTTATATTTTGTTTTATAGAAAATGGCTTTTATAAAAAACGAAAACTTTTAAAGAATTCCTGTATTAAAACGCTCTAAAGTTCATCGTTGTTGTCATTAAGTGTAAGAAAAACCACTAACGACAAAGTTGTGGCTTTCTTAATAGAAATGGGGGTCCTTCCCTCTAGATGAATATCCGTGTTAGCCATCTTTGATATACAACCTGCCAAATTGACAAGCACTTACTTTAGATATGTTTCATCAATGCTGGTAGGTATAACTTGCTTCAACTTATACCCACCAGTTTCAACGATTAAAGCTTACGCCATACACTGCTGCTACCTGGTGTTTGACCTTGTGTCCACCATTGAGCTTCGTACTGCATACCTTCATGACTGACTACATCACCTGTGTTATACACAAGGTCAGCACGCCATGCGCGAACAGTGCCATCATCAGGAATTACTTCCTCCCAAACACTGCTCGTTGCAGGGTTATCACCTTTTGTCCACCAGCGAGCTTTATACTCTTTACCGTTGTATAAAACGACATCACCCGTGTTGTAAATAGTGTTAGCGTCCCATGTTGTCCCACCGTTATCATCGACATTGTTTACTGTTACGCTAAATGTACGAGTTACCGTGTTTACACCGTCACTGACAGATACCGAGCCTTGTACCGTTTCAGTTGCAGTAACTTCACCTGCATTTAGAGTGACTGAATTACCTGAACCTGTAACTGTATGACCTGGCACAACCCAAGTGTAAGTTAATGCTTGGTTTTCAGGGTCTGTCGCTGTAACAGAAATTGCTGTAGAGGTATTTTCGTCCAGTGTTACATCTGCAACTGCACCCACTTCTGGTGCTTTATTGTCAGTAACTGGCGCTTTTACCATGACTTTAACTTGGCGGTCGACGACATTTTTACCATCTGAAACTGATAGATTTACTGTATAGACACTGTCAGCCGTAACACTCGGTGCAACCACATCTACACTTGCGCCATTTGCAGTCAATACAAGTGCACTATCGCCTGTCCAAGCAAAGCTTACTGCTTTACCTTCAGGATCTGTTGCTGTTGCGCTGATTGATACAGATTTACCTGACTCAACACTCACTTCAGAAACAACATTAACAACAGGTGCGCGGTCTACTGGTGTATCGCTTGCACCTAAGCCTTCATGCATTGCATTAAGAATATCGCCGTTATCTGCGTCGATTTCCCAAGCAAATAATCCACCTAGGCTATTATTACGCACATATTGGCCTTTTGCTTTTACTGAACGAGGGCTGTCATAAGTTATCAGTTTACCACTGCTGCGGTTCCAAACATAAGCAGCTTCGCCCTGCTCATCATACCCGACTTCAAAACCATTCACGCCCTGCTCGTTTGCACCAATCATATAAGACTTAATGCCTTTATAATCAATAACACCCGCTTCCCAAACGCCTTGTTCTTTAGAACCTGTCAGTTTACCGCTACCAGGGGCGGTCATTGGGTTGTCAGCAATCGCAGCGTTTTGTGGATAAACACCGTCCCAACCTCGACCGTACATCGCTGTACCAACAACAACTTTATTACTCGGTACACCTTGCGCTAACAATAACTTCACTGCATTGTCAGTTGTGTAAGCTGGGCCTTTGCGCGGCTCGCCTTTATCATCTAAGCCAGTACCTTCACACTCTCCAGTGCTCATATGAGAACCACAATAAAGCGCTGTTTGATGACCCGTTACAGTGTTCCAGCCACCATAAAAGTCATACGTCATCGCAAAAATATAATCCATATACTGAGCTGCTTGTTGGTAATCTACGTCTTCAATTTTGTCGTAGCCTGTACCAATAGCTGAAGATAGCTCGTATTTACGACCTGTTTGAGCTTCAAGGCCATCAAGCATTTCTCGCAACTCTTTCATTAACGCAACATATGCCGCGCCATCTTCTGGGCTACCAAGATTCGCATTTGGACCACCGCCACCTGGGAATTCCCAGTCAATGTCGATACCGTCGTAGAACTTCCACGTTGTTAGGAACTCTTTCATTGAGTTTACAAACACATCGCGGTTTGCTTTAACAGTAAAACCATGGAATGGGTCAGATAGCGTCCAACCACCTACAGAAGGTAAGATTTTTAGATCAGGGTTACGTTGCTTTAAAGCCATTAATTGTGAGTAAGTACCACGAATTGGATCTTTACTGTCTACACCAGGAAGTGCTTTTTGAATCGCTGCCCATGGATCGTGAATAACCACTTCGTAATCTTGTGAATCAGCACAGGCTGTTTGAAGCGCACGTAAGCTGTTGCCATTTTCAATCTCACCCAGTGATGCATTCTCACCACAAATAGGTATGAACCCATATAGAATGTGCGTTAGGTTATCGGCTGGAATTTTAGTAACATCAAACTTACGACCATAAATACCCCACTCTACAAAGTAAGCACCTACAACGGTATCAGTTTGTTTTGGATAAGTTTTATTATTTGGATCAAAATCAAGTTGCAGTGGGTCTAAATGACCACCGTCTGTATCAGCAATAACGATCGGTTTTGCCGCAGACTTAGAACAGCCAGTCTCATCACACAGTGCTACACGTAGTTCATGACGACCAGACTTAGTGTAAGGGAATGAGATTGTGCCGCCATTTGCACCAGCAGCAACTGAGCCCTCGTTGACAACTTGATCATCAAAGTACACTTTATAGCTATCACCTGCTGAGCCGGACCATGCATTCCATTGAATATTGATCTGCACTTCAGATTTGGCTTTTACTAATTTTTTATATGAACCAATTGCCTCTAAGTCGACTTCGACAAAAGAGTAGTTCTGAGGTTCCCAGTTTAAAGTTGGTGTAGCAGGTGCTGCAACTGCACTCGATGCACTGATTGCCGCTGCTACCGCAACCGCCGAGGTTAAACGTTTAAACATTTTTAGTTCCTTCAGTCTTGTTGTTAAATCCCGCCGTTTTTTAATTTAAACTCACAAATTTACCGCATTACGCCATGCACCTTTATTCATTGCATTGGCGCTTTACCATAGACTTGCTCACTCAATTTAAAATCCTTTGGGTTGTTATATTAATAATTCGTTATTTAAAGTTCTTTCCACACGTTACTGCCAGTTGGTATTTCACCTCGTGTCCACCAGCGGGCTTGATATTGCTTTCCTTCATAAGTCACGATGTCGCCACTGTTATAAGCTTGGTTGGCTTGCCACTCATTTCCGCTATTAGCATCAATCAATTCCCACGCTTGTGAACTGTCTGGCGAATCACCTTTTACCCACCACCTCGCTCGATAGTTTTTGCCTAAGTACACAACGGTATCGCCTGATGAATAAGCTTTGTCCTTTTGCCATGTATCATCAGGGTTTGTGACTGGCACATTTTTTACAAAAACAGTGAGAGGCACAGTCTTAGTAAACTCGCCGTCAGAAACGCTGACTTCTCCCACAAATTCTGTATCAGCAGTCACTTCAGGCGCTAGTACAGTGATGGTTGAACCGGCACCAGTAAATGTCAGAGGTGTTGGCAGTTGCCATGAGAAGTCGAGAGTCTGCTGCTCATCATCAAAGGCATGAACATGAAGATGCGCACTGGTATTTTCATCAAGTATCAATGTTTCTGGCGTATGCACTGTTGGTGGTGTATTTTTTGGTGCTGAAACGACTGTGAGGTTAAAGGTCTGATTTTTATCAGTCACAAACACTTGGTTTGATAGTAGGTTTTGGTTATCAAAGAACACATTACCCTGTGCGTCTTTGACACCTATTTGGATTAAATTGGCAAAGTCTAGGCTCACTTGCTCAGCCAATTGTTGCTGCCAATTTGGCATATCAGCGGCAACTTTTAATTGTTGCTGAATAAGCTCTTGGCCATTGGCATCAAATAAACGCAGCCAAACTGTGTCGCCTACATTGGCTTCTTGCCCTTGTTTAATGAAGTAACCTGCCACATGCCATTCAATTGGGTTAGGATCTGTGACTCGTTCAATGGTAATGTCTGAACAGTTATAAAAGCCCTCACCCACTACATCATTGCGCTGCCAGCGACTGAATAAAATGGCTTCACCATTGAATTTCTCTGGAATCGCAACGTCCATTTCGTAATAACGCTTACCATCTGGCGCCATAAAAAACTCAACATTGCCATGCTCTTGCACAAGTTCTACATCAGCCCAATTTAATGGCTGTGCGTGAATATCTACACTTGGTTTAGATAAATAAAATTGCCAAAAACTTGGGTTGTGAGGCGTCGTTGCACGATAGCGAATTTTAATGGTGCCATTTGCATTGGGTTTAACAATGGTGCGCTGCCAATCAACTGAAGGTGTGTTGATACCGATTTTATTCACATCGCCACCTGAGCATAATTCACGGTCTGGTACTGCCGCTTCGACTGCCGCTTGATTTAAATAATCAGGTACATTGGCTGCAAATTCATTTAACTGTATAAACTGCACTTGCCCGCTAACTTGGTAAGCCGCACGACACGCTGCATTAGGAATATTACTGCCGTCTTTAGGCCACCAAAAACCGCCTTGCTCTTCACAGATTGCCTGTCTAGCTTTGGGACTATCCATGTAACCATGGGCAGAAACAGAGTCAGCAACCCCTAGACCCATTGCCACAGCAATAGCCGATAACATTATTTTTTTCATGATGGTTCCTTGGGGCTGTCAAGCAGCCCCTTAGATTTCTGGTTAAATAATTTCTAGTTAAAGGTTTGGCTTACAAAGCACACACTTTTTTCCAATCGCCGCCTTCAACTGGCTCTTTCGATGTCCACCAATTTGCCTGGTAAACAACTTGGTTGTGTATGATGTAATCACCTGCATTGGCGTGGCTTGGGTTGCCCGCCCAATCAGTGCGTGGCCAATCTGGGTAAGTGTTAATGGTGGTTACATCAACCCCATTACATGAACCTGTTCCGGGGTCGCCATTACCTGGGTTACCTGTATCTGGCTTCGTCGCGATTGGTAGTTTTGGATACTCACTCGCAAATGCATACGAGGCACCATCTTTTTCAATCGTAAAGTTCACAGGACCGGTAATTGGTATGTAATAAAGTACTTGCGCATTCACAGTTTCACCCGGCTTGAATGATTCAGCTGCACCACCCCACTCATTAGTCAGAGTGATTGACGCTCGGTGGAATTCATTCTCAAACCCACCAATATTATTACCAGCTGCATTAGAGTTATTCGCATCAATCTTGATACCTAACTTCTTCTGCGCATTCCAATCTGACTTAAAGATTGCAGAGGTAGATACTGGAATATTGAATGAAATCGTTGCACCAGATAAATCAATTTCTGAGTTGTTAGTGAACGCGAAAGTTGGACGAATTGGGTAGTTATCATCGCCAACTGGGAAGTCCTTCGCTTCAAATTTAATATCAACCGCTTTAGCTGCGGGTACAAATGCACCGTCACCTAAGTGCGCACCATAAGGTGTTGATGCTTGGTTGAAGGTGTCATAAGCAAGACGCGTCATCGTACTCCCCATGAAGTACTCGCCTTTTTGAGTGTCGTAGTCAAAGTCACCTGCAAGTTCCCAAAACATCACACCACCAAGCTCTTTATTGACCACATAATCAAGCTTGGTCTTCATTGACTCTTCATCTTCAATAGATAAGAACACTTTCTTTTCTGCATTGAATAACCAAGGCGCAATGGCAACGCTGTCATAATGACGCGTATAAGTACCCACCATTTTGTCTTCAGGGTTATTTACCGGATCTAAGCCGTACACACCTAAGTAGCTTGGCGTGATACCATTTTGCAGATTTTTAACATGCCATAACGGGTTACTACCCGCTGGTACTTCAATACCATCGACTGTGTCATGCCATAAGTTATCGATACCAACAGCACCATTACCACACTTGTTCTTCTCACCAACCCCTGTGCCTGGCGCACAGTCTGCTTGGTTTGGTAACGCTGCACGACCCCATAGGCCATTATCGCCACCCTGCACATCTCTAAAACCACGGGTGTAATAAGGTAGACCTATATTGATACGACCTGCTGGTAATGCACCTCTAAAGTAAGTCGCTGCCCAGTCAGTATTTAAGTACCCAATGCCTTCAAATTCTTTAGTGCCATACACATTCCACTGCGCCAGCTCAGAATCTTTACCTGTATCGTATAGAGCTGCGTTATGACCAACATGGTCGTTCCATGCACCATGTAAGTCATAAGACATGATGTTCACAAAATCTAGATATTTAGCTGTTTGGAATGTTTCCATACCACGCAGTAAGTAACCAGAAGATGGTGATGCAATTGTGAGCATGTAATGTGTATTGTCTTGCGCACTTGCCGCATCTAATGCTTCACGAAGTTTGCGCATTAGTACATCGTAAGAGGCATTTAGGCCTGCACGACGAGCATTACTGATTGGAAAGTCATCAGGGTGACCTGAGTCTTTCATTGATGAAGGATATTCGTAATCAATATCTACACCATCAAAGCCATACTCACGGATGAATTTAACCGCACTTGCTACGAATGCGTTGATACCAGCATGGTTTACACTGCCATCAGCATTCGTAGTCATTGTATAGAAGCCACCGCTGTTCACACGATTACCATTTGAATCGAAGAAACCACCAGTTTCAGCCCAACCACCAACAGAGATCATCGTCTTCACATCAGGGTGTAGTTTTTTGTATTTATTTAATAAGTTGAAATGACCTTTATACGGTAAGCTTGGATCCATCTCCGCACCTTCAACACCCGGCCATGTCATGTTGGTAGCCGCGTTACCGGCTGCATTTGGATCGCCGATGCTTAGTTCATTCGCTGCATTGACGTGGGCAAACGCATAGTTTATGTGGGTGATCTTATCCCAAGGAATGTCTTTTACTAAATAGCTTGGTTGACCGTTCGCGCCATTTCTCCAACTTGTGAAGTAACCAATAACACGACGTGGGTGATCCGCACCCATTTTTTCACGACCCTCTGTGTCATAAATATCACAGTAAGCGGGTTGTACACCTTGCGCCTGGTACAAACCTGCTGGGCGACAGTTTTCATGACCTGTAATTGGGTCACCTTTTTCTTTAACGATGTAAACACGCTCAACAGGTGTTGCTGCCAGACCCAGTTCATCTTTAGCCGTCAACGTGAATGTGTAAGTACCCGCTACTGTTGGTGTCCAAACATATTGTTCAGACCCTTTAGTGCTATTTACAACCACTTCACCGTTAACTTTCAGTGTTTGCGTAACCGCATGGCCATCTGCATCTGACGCGCTCAGGTTAAAGGTCACTTGCGAGCCGACTTCTAATTCTGACGGTAGAGTCGCTGCTAAGCTGACAACCGGTGCGCGGTTTTCATTTGATTTCTTTTGAACAACCACAGAGTGACGTGCCGACTCCGTTCGCGCACCGTCATCATCCTGAGCAATCGCATAAAATACATGCTCACCAAGCACTGCCGTCCAATTAAACTCATATGGCGCAGCGCTAAGCGTAGTTAGTAATTGACCGTCTAAATAGACTTCAACTTGTTTAACTTGACCGTCGGTATCGCTCGCTTCCACCAAAATGGCAACGCTGTCATTTTCGTTCAACAAATTACCATCAGCCGGGGTTAATAAAGTCACCTTGGGTGCTTCATTGGCCGGAACATCAGTTTGACAACTTCCTAACTTAGTCCACTCTTGCCATTGTCCAGAGCGAGATTTAGGTTCAACTTTATTCCACCAATTAGACTCATAAGCAATATTCTCTTGCTGAGCTTGCATACCCGCAGTGTATGCTTTTCCAGATTCCCATTCGGGAATGTTAGAGCAATCAACATTTGCTAAAGCCTGTGTACTGAGTATCGATAAAACCAATGCTGAGGGTTTGAACCCTGCTCGCATTAAATTAAAATCCTTCATAACTTGTTCCTGATTGAATTATTGTAATTTGTTAAATTCAATTAACCTACTAGCTACATATGTACCTGTTAACGAATCGAAATCAGTCTAGAACATAAATTTAAAATCACAAAGTTTTAACATTGCGACACTTTGGCGCTCAAGAAACAAACAGCGACAAAGTAAAAACTGCACAAAAAGCATTCGAATATGAAAGTTATATGAATATTTCTATACTTTACATAGACATATACTAAAGTCGCATAATGATAAATACAGGTTTACCATAATAAGAAACATTTAAGCTTGAGCAGAAATCTTTACGAAATTAACTCATCTTACCAGGAGAAATGCATCCACAAAAAAAACAAAAGATATATATTTCAGATTGTTAACAAAAAAACTGGAAAATTAGTTTAATTAAAACCGAGAACTAAGAGATATTAGCTAAAATTCTAAATGTTAAAATTAGTATATAAACTTTAAAAAGCCAACTTAAAACAAATGAGAATTATTCAATAAAGGGTGTTTTGCATAATTTGCAACAATCAATATAATAAAAACTTATGAACAAAGGTTGAGTGGGATTACCT
>CAYZOE010000131.1:0-9924 GCA_964479805.1 uncultured Pseudoalteromonas sp.
CAATGCCACAAGCATAGCTGGTGCAAGCATAACAGCTCACAACCTCTCAAATGACTCGTCGTGTACATCTAGTAGCTTCGATAGCGGAGGTGGCGCAGACGGTGGCTGTTAAACTTCATAACAAGGTGCGTTAAATGCTAAATAGACATAACACGGGTTTAGTAATTGTTGACATTCAGGGTAAATTGGCAACTCTAGTGCATGATAGTGAGGTCATGATCGTGCAAACAGTAAAGTTGGTAAAAGCGGCAAAAGTACTTGACTTACCTATCGTGTTTTTAGAACAGCTTCCGGAGAAGCTCGGGGCAACCATCCCAGAACTGCAAGCGCATTTGGATGATATTCCTGCCATAGCAAAAAACACGTTTGATGGCTGTGGCAGCGAAGAGTTTTTGCAAGCTATAGATGCAGCCAGTGTCGATAATTGGCTTGTTTGCGGTATAGAAGCCCATATTTGCGTATATCAGACGGCGATGAGCTTAAAACAAAGAGAGTTTGGTGTTGAACTAGTACAAGATTGTGTCTCTTCCAGAACCCTCGAAAACAAGGAGCTCGCGCTAACTAAGTTAAACCAATTAGGAATAAGTTTAACTAGTTTTGAAATGTGTTTATATGAGCTTATAAAAGATGCAAATGACCCCATATTTAAACAAGTGTTACCGCTGGTGAAATGATCAAAACCGATCATTTCCCGCGCTATTCAAGTTATTGATTTTCGTTTTACCTAGCATTTTTAAAAGTAGGTTTCTGAAAAAGCGTAAAAGTGGATATAAAATGGCTGAAGCCCGCTTAGATTTAAATAGCCAATAATTCAACTTATTAAACAGACCAGAGCGAGAGCTTATAAGCGCTAAAGCATGAATGGCATCAGCGCCGTAGTAAATAACACCACCCATTTTTAATACCATGCCTTGGTCGATATCGAGTCCAAGTTGAGTGACTTCTTCTAATACTTCGCTATTTTCTCTGGCATTGATAATTTTAAGCTCACCAATGCTTTCTCGAATTCGAACTACTTGGCAGTAGTTATCACAAGCTGGACAATCTTTATCATACACCAGCAAGATTTCTTCTTTTTTCATAAACTGTACCTCTTTTGCTATAAACCGATAATGTGCACTAAACCAAACGATAAGCAAATGATCGAACTTCCAAATTCAAAACTTGCTTGAGCGATCAATAGGACTGTTAATAAATAATAATCCAGCTACCCTTCGGGCTTTATATATTAGGTGTTCAAGATTAAAGCGGTTTTTAAAAGTGGCAAATTTTGTAATAAGTCCATTAGCAGAAAACGTATAGACAGACCAAATAATAAGCATGGATACAATGCCACTGGTAATAACAGTGGATTTATTACTGCCTTGCTCTGCAAGTTTTGCCATTTGTTCACCAGCACCAAAAAACGATACCAAGGTGCGCCAAAATAAATACACCCCAGATACATAAGTGCGCCTAGAAAATTTAAACAACCTGTTACTATGAGAAAAGTATTTTCCTTGAGTCTGTTAAATAATTTTCTTTATATTTAATGGCTACATTAACGCGTTACTAATTTGAATACATTAAATGATTGGTAAAAAACATTTCTAACATCATAGTTTGTTTATGTTTTGGTTTCTCGCTAGCTCAACAGTTTCGCGTATCTTTTTGATGACCAAGCCGGATGCATCTGCTGGAATATTATGAGTCGCACCTGTTGCTATGATGTGCTCTGAATTGTTTGAAAGCGCAGCGATGCTATTTTGCATACTTTGCCACTTATCGTTAATGCTAAAAAATCGTGGGTTATTTGCATAAGCTTGTTTATCATGACTTATTACCAGCATTCTTAAATTACCAAAGTCATAGTTGAACGTTTCTAAAGGCGTATAAAAGCCTTTTTCATACCGATAGCTTGAGAGCACATGTGCATATCTGAAACTGCCATAATATTGATCAAGTCGTTTTTGCATCGGTGCGTCATAGTGTTTGAAAATATTCTTTATATCAGATAATCCAAATGCAGCATTGAGGTACTGTAAGTTTTTAACCGAATCAGGAATCGGGTCGAATTTTCCTCTCATAATCTCATGCTGATATTCATGGGCAGAGTCTAAAAGAATGAGTGCAGCCAAGTTAATCTCGTTTCTTGCCACGGTTCTTCTAGAGATAATGCCGCCATAAGAGTGTGCGACTAAAATAACAGGCTTACTGCCTGCAATATGTTTTATCAATGCAGTTTGTAGTGCTGACTTTTCATCTGTTGTAAAAGTAACTGGCACATTATCACTGCTACCATGACCAAGCCGGTCGTAATAACAGCTAGTAAAGTTATTAGGTAAGGCTTTGATGATGGTACTCCAGCTTTGTTCTGAATCAGCTGCAAATCCAGTTTCGAAGAAAACAAAAGGCGGATTATCACCTTGGCATAAATAGCGAACTTGTTTGTTTTGATAAGAGAAGTATTGCCCAGGTAGCTTAATGGTTTGGTGTTGAATAAAGGCAATAAAGCGAAGCAAGGTATAGATACATAATATGAGTGAAAAAGCAAACATAGCTTTGTTTGATTTTATGCGATGCGCAAATTTTGACATGGAAATTCTTCCCAGAAATTATCATTATTTTTGTATAACGATTCACAGCTTGAAAAGGGCTGAAAATAAATTTGAGAAATTAATTGTATCTTGACACTTCATCAAAGTGTCAAGATACAATAATACCCGGCCAGATTAAGCTACTTTTTCCTTACCAATCAAGCTATCAATATCAACCTCGTCAATTTGAGAAGGGGTGAGATGATGCTTGGCATAGTCCAAGTACACACCCGAGGTTAAAAACAGCTCAAAAACATCTGAGTCTATGTGTTGATCTTTGACCATAAACTGCATAATTTTCAGTGACTCTGATAAGGTTTTCGCTTTCTTGTAAGGTCTATCTGAAGCGGTTAAGGCTTCAAAAATATCAGCCACAACAAGGATGCGTTCAGGGATCGATAAGTCTTCTTTTTTTAGTTTTCTTGGGTAGCCTGTGCCTATTAAGGTCTCGTGATGGGTTGACGCCCAACGCGGTACATTGGCTAAATCATCAGGAAATGGCAGGCTGTCGAGCATTTTGATGGTGCTTATCATATGCTCATTAATTCTGAATCGGTCTTCATGCGTAAGTGTGCCGCGAGAGACTGTTAGGTTATAAAGCTCGCCTTTGTTACTAAGTAGATCTGGGATGTCCATTTTGATCCCATATTTTTCGGCATACTCAGGCTTGATTGTTCTGGGTTGAAGATGCTCAGTTTTATCACTGAGCAGCATTTCAACACAAGGCAATGGGGTTTTTAACCCGTGTTTGGCTTCTAGCTCCAATTGCGATAAACCAAGCGTATCGTCAAAGTGGCGCTCCCAAGTAATAACAGATAAATTTTCAAGACGAGCCACTGCTTCCTCACATAGGTATTCTCCACCTTGATTACATTTTGCAATAAATGCAAAGTCATCTTTTAATTGTTTGAATCTTCTCTCAAGTTCGGTTTTGTAGAATGCTTGAGATTGAGGTTGAAGCTGTGTGTTTTGGTGATAGTCAATGACAGCATCTCGATATAAAACCTCAAAACGCATGCGAATTTCATGTATACGATTATAAATTGTTTCTAATTTGGTTGCTTTGTCGACGATATATTCGGGTGTGGTGATTTTGCCACAATCATGCAACCAAGCAGCCATTTTGAATTCACGCTTTTGCTCAGCCGTTTTCAAATTGAAGTTACTAAATATGCCATAGCTGGCCGATGAGGCTGCTTCCGCTAACCTAATACCTATATCTGGTACGCGTTTACAGTGGCCAGCAGTATAGGGAGACTTGTCATCAATAGCTTGTGCAATCAGTTCTACAAACGACTCTAATAATTCAGCTTGCTGTTTTTCATGTTTTTTTATTGACGATGACATTTCTGCTAAAGAAGCACCAAGCTGATCAAGTTCTTTGATGTTACTGTGCTCAATAGCAACGTCATCATACTGCCTGCATTTGATTTTCTTGTTCTGTGCCATGAGTTTATGAATTGGCTGCACTATGGGCGCTGAAAATAAGTAAGACAGAGGGAGTAAACAAACAAGGCATGCTGCAGTTAGAAATATAGAAGCTTTAACTTGGTTCAAGCTTTTAGCATAAAGCTGATCTGTGGGCGTGACGATCGCAAAAAAGGTTTCTTGACCATCATTGACTTTCACAGGGCTAACGTAGACGTAGGCCTCAGCTTTATCGAGTTTTACTTTAAGCAGTTCATTTTGCAATGAATCATTATCTATTGCATCTAAGAGGACCTTGTGCGGCACTGTAAATGACTGTTTGGTTACATTTAGCATGTTTGATTTGGTTAGCCATTTATTTCTTAATTGTGCCTCCTGAGAGGGGGAAATACTCGTTATTGCCCGGTTAATAATAGGCACTAAACTTTTTAACTCAGGCTTGAGTAATAAATGCAAAGAAGACGGGAATTCATGAGGCGCAAAAGAGAGAGGCTCATTGACTTTTATTCCATCTATAAAAAACTCTGATTGGGTTTGCAAAAGTGACAATTGGTTGTCAAATCCGGCATCGGCTTTGCCATTCTTAACTGCAAAAAACACCTCTTTGAGAGTATCAACTTCGATTAAAGTTACTTCTGGGAATTGTTGCTTCAATAGGGGAATAATAGACCAGCCTTTTGCTATAGCTAAGGTTTTCCCCTTTAGTTGCTCTATGTTAGTAAACTCCTGAGCATCGGAAAGCGTAATAGTCGCGTATGGTAATTCTAAATAGGGGTCTGATAAAATACCCATGTCTTTATTTTCAGACGTTTTATAAACCGCTTGTAATCCATCGAGTTCATAGTTTTTAAATTTGCCAACGAGTTCAGGCCAAGTAAAACCATTCACAAACTCTATTTCAAGACCTGTTATCTGAGCAATCAGATTCAATTTATCAACTGAATAGCCCTTGGGTTGACCAGAAATGGCAAAATCAATTGGGCTCCAATCCTTAGAATTAGATATTTGTAAATTAGGTGCATTTCGGATAATTTCTTTTTCATTTTCTGAGAGTGAAAAATTGTTATATTCGAAACTCGTATTTTCCGTCTTTTGTAGCTGGTTGGTTGCAATGACTTCACCAGTGGCCTGATAAACAAATAAGTCACTTCCTATGACTAGGCTATGTTTCTCTAGATACTTAGTTAAACTAGAAAGCGCAATATCGACACCTAAAACAGCTTCCGATGCTCGCATGTTTTTAGAGTAAGTTAACCCGGGTGCTTCGAGAGATTTAAACTGATAAGGTGCTGATTTATATACCTGTTCATGACTTACGCCCTTGAACCATGGGCGTGCTGTCGGGTCGAATTCATGATATTCACTGTAGCTAGCACGAGGTGATAAGTTTTTATCTAAAAAAGTAATCGTTCTAGTCGGTACTTCTGTATTAGGCGCTATCTCAATTTTTAACCACCTGTCTGAAGCCAAGGCGTTTAATTTAGTTTTAATTTCTTGTGAATTAAGGTTAATAAGTTGCCCGAAATGGCCAGAGGGGTGGCCAATAAAAATAGAATAATAAATAGGATTATTTTCCATTGCCTTGGCAAACATTTGCAGTTGCCCAGTCGATAACCCTTCGATTTGGTTAAAGCTAGTATTCGTAGAAAGTAGCTCGGTTAATCCATTGGCTTGGTGATCAATTGCAGCTAGGTAGTCACGAGTGTATTCTGATGACGTTTGAAACTGCTCAAAGGCATTCTGTTTAGTCTGTTGAGTAGAAAAGTGATATTGCAATAAAATCGCCACACCTGCAGTTATTGTGGTGGCAATGACAAATATAAAAAAAAGCGTAAATCGAATCGAAAAACGCCAGCTCTTCGGTGAAAGCATGAATACATCCTTGCATGCGTCTCGGTTAAATTATTTCCTAGCTTAGAAAAGGAATGGCAATATTTCCAATGAAAATCTTTAAATTTCCATTAAGTTACCTATAAATAAAGTGTCTATGGGCGGTGTGTTTTAAGATTGAGCAAATTAAGAGAATTTTTACATTTCATAAGTAAGTAGGTTGTGAGATTAAGTCAAAAGAGATTTACGAAATTCATTTGTAGCTTAGATGTTTATATAATGAGTTTAATATACTCGAGCCCAATAAATGTATTTACTGGGCTATTTGTGTTTATGATCGGTTATTCAGGAATAAACTCAAAAGAAGCCGCGCGAGAAAGACGGTTGTTAACTGCCTGCCAGTCGTCGCTCACAGGAGGTGTTTCAACAAAGATTTTAGCCGGTGTCAGTTTATCTAAACAGTATAAGTCGTAATAAAGACCTTTACCGTAACCTGCTGCATCACTAGCAATCTGTTTGATGAATTCTGGCTGTAAACCGAGTCTATAAAGCTCGGCTAAAACCTGCTCTGAGTAGGCAAGTACCGCGATGTTTTTGTTGCCTTCATTTTGAATGGCTTGAGTCAGCTCAGCTGTTTTTACTAAAGTCACCGGTGCATTTGGTTGGTAGTGGGCTTTTACGTTACCTGGCACCGCTTCGTTATGCTCCATCGGTGTTGTGACTGGTTTACCTAAACATTGCTCTATCTCAGCAGCTGAAATTGGGCCAGCGCGTAATACCCTTAGCTCATCTGATGTTAAATCTAAAATGGTCGATTCCAGACCATGCTCGCATGCGCCACCTTCTAGAACCGCCGGAATACGACCCGTTAATTGCTCAACCACTTGCTCAGGCACTGTTGGGCTTAATTGCTTATAACGATTTGCCGAAGGTGCAGCTAATCCTGTGTCTAAATCAATTAACACTTTTAAAAACAGCGGGTGCGAAGGCACGCGCAGTGCAATGGTGTCTTTTCCACCGGTTACTGGGTTATTCAGCCCAGCTTTGGTGTTTAAAATAACCGTTAATGGCCCCGGCCAAAATGCGTCTGCGAGTTTTTGTAGATCCGCAGGCTTAGAGTCTGCCCAACGAGCAATATGTGTTTCATCGGGAATGTGCACGATTAACGGGTGATTTGATGGGCGACCTTTTGCTGAAAATATTTTTGCCACGGCTTCTGGCTGCGTTGCATCCGCGGCAAGGCCGTACACGGTTTCAGTCGGTAGGGCGACACATTCACCTTGTTTAAGCAGCTTAACGGCTTGGGCGATCCCTTCGTCTCCGGTGAGAAGCTCGAGTGTTTCAAATTCATTCATAGGTAAACCTTAAGGATTACAGAGCTGACAATAATAGGGATCGGCAGCGGTTTGTTCGGTATTTTTTAATTCAGTATGGCCGCAGCATTCACAGTAATATTTATGCTGCTTAATTTGCTGTGTTGCAAGGCCGCATTGTTCACATGGCAGGCCCGCAATGGCCTCTTTTATAACAAAGTTTTTGGCATTGCACTTAGGGCAAATGGCACTGAGCCTGTTTGCTAAATCAATTGCAGCTTTACTGATCATCTGCTGGCGAAGCGGGCAATGCATAGCGCGTAAATCAGGCTCAATTAACGCCTTAGTTAATTGCTTGTCAGCTAAAGTTTCAATCAAGGTTTCGCTGCTTAACCCCTTTAAGACTTGCTCATCAAATTTCAGCAACCAACGCTGACCTTGAAAATGATTGAGCTTTTTTAACAAGGTATCGCGACAAGTCTCACTGTCTACTTGGATACTCGAGATTGCAAATGGCCCTGAGGCACTCGCATAAATAGCTTGCTCTGTTGCCCGTTCATAAAAACATATAATCTCGTCGTTCCAGTTCACTATGCCCGGGTAAGGGCCATTGCCAAAACTCCCTTCACTGCCCAAACCAAATTCGGCACCGAGCAACTCACACGCCATTTTCGCCTTTTTCAAAGCCGCTTCTTTAGGGCTGAGCGTACGTTCAATGTCGCCTACAAACGTGCCTAAGCTATCAGTGTCAAAAGCATTGCTTTCAACAACATCAAAGCCAAGCGGCGCGAGTGCGTTTGCGATGCACTTAGCTTTATCATGTTTAGTGATAAGTACAGCTTGGTTCATTAATTACACGACCTTAAAACAACTCAATTACCGAAACGAGATTAAAATAGCAAAAGATCAAAGCTCTGATAAAAGCAGGCTTTAAAAAGGGGCGCTATTATACGGTGAGTTGTATAAATTTGTCACTATTTTCGCCTTGTCAGATGGGGAAGTGGTGCGTGTGGTTTTTAAATCTGGCGAAGATGGGTGAAGAAAAGGAGAAACTGGGTGTTTCTCCTTAAATAACCTGAGCTCAGGTTAAATACGTAAACTTACTTGCCGATCATTTTAGTTGGGCTTTGTGCTGCAAGGTACGCAAACACAGCGTAAACCGCTACGTTTTGGTTTAACTTTGCATGGGCGATTTTATCTAACGTGTCATCAGCGGTATGATGGTAGTCAAAATAGTCAGTACCATCTTGATGCAGAGAGAAAATAGGCACGACTTTAGAGTCTTTAAATGGAATGAGATCAGGACCACCAAAAGCGTTATTACGCGCATCGTATTTAACCCCTAAGTCTTTTAAATGCTTAGCAATGGCACGTACTGTCGGTAATGAGTTTGAAGCAACGCGAGATTCAACTGCATAGATACGATCGGCACCAAAGTCAGACTCCGCCGCAGCAACAATATTACCAAGCTCGTTTTGATGTTTCTTCACATAAGCCTTTGCACCCCAAAGGCCTTGCTCCTCAGCGGCAAATAACACTACGCGTACACTGCGCTTGGTCTTTGTCAGCTCGTTAATGTGCTTTGCTGCGGCCGTGATAATCGCCACGCCCGCGCCGTCATCAAGTGCGCCTGTGCCCAAATCCCATGAATCTAAATGTGCGCCTAACAGCACGTATTCGTTTGGCTTTTCTGTGCCGGTAAATTCACCAATTACATTGTAAGAAGTGCCCATGCCTTTTGATTCAGCTTGTACGTTTAAATTAACTTCAACTTTGTGACCAAGTTGCAATAAACGCTCAATTTGGTCTGCATCTGGGTTTGCCAGTGCAACGGCAGGAATGGATTTAATGCCATCTTTATAATGGTTACCGCCAGTGTGTGCAAAACGGTGTTTTGCAGTGCTGACCGAACGCATCATAAATGCCACTGCGCCTTTTTGGCTGGCAACAACGGCACCCCGGTTACGCGCCTGTACAGCAGGGCCGTAACTGTTGCCGTCTAGGCTGCGATCCATACGGTAATTGATAAAAACAATTTTACCTTCTGCGGCATTCTTTGGCGCCGCTTCTAGCTCTTCTAAGGTTTCAAAGATGACAATAGGTGCGCGTGTCCCATCTTTTGGCGTGCTGACACTGTTACCGAGTGCGGTAATGTGAATAGGTTGTTTTGATGGCAGAGTAATTTCGGCAGATTCAGAATAACGCAACCAAGCAGGGAATTTTGCTGGCTCTTTCCAAACTTTGTCGAAGCCCAGACGCTTTAGCTCTTTCATCGCCCAGTCTACGGCTTCGAGATCTTTAGGTGTGCCCGCCATACGTGGCCCAACCTCAGTAGTCAGCCTTGCCACAATATCGTAAGCCAATTCGCTATTGAGCGATTTTTGTTTTAATTGTTCAGTTACTTGAATTGTTTGTGTATCAAAGGTGTCAGCAGCAAAAACGTTGGCGCTTAACACCAAGGCTGCCAATAATAACTTTTTCATTTTTATAAGTCTGTTGTAAATATTATCATTATTTTGGAACGTTCTAAGTGGGTGTGCAACTATACGCGATGAATCACAAACAGCTTATCGATTTGTGATAAATCAGCCAAACAAAAAAAGCTCCATTCAATCGGGGCTTACTAGGGCGTGTTGACCTTTGCTGTTTGTTTTTGCAGCAGTGAGTTGGGTATTTAGACCAGGAAGAGGCTGCGTAGCAAGGATTGCCCCGCATAGTTATTCTATGTAAGTCAGCCGATAACGCCGAATAAATGACCAACTCGCGCTGCTCGAAGA
>CAYZOE010000132.1:0-9834 GCA_964479805.1 uncultured Pseudoalteromonas sp.
AGTTCATCATCTGTGTTTAAATCATCATCAAGTGAGACATCTATCGTACTACCTGTTTCTAATGCTTTTGATAGTTCTTGTTCAGTTTCACTAATATTCAGAACATCTTCATCCAGTTCTTCATCTAGATCCAGATCTGGGTAACTCTCTAATTCGGCACTGGGTGTGACCGTATCCACCTCAGGCAACTCCTCTTCTGATGATAAATCAATGTCATCAGAAAGAGGGTCATCACCAAGGTCTACTTCACCATCATACTCAGCATCATTTTGCCATTCATCTTTCGACTCTAGCTCCTCAAGCATTTCATCAACACTTTTCATAGGCGCTTGCGGTGCCTGAGCTTCAGGATCCGTCGGTATTTCATCATCAATATCAGTGGAAACATGTTGACTCATCGCATTCAGATCATCAACATTGCTCTGCCTAACGGATTTAGGCTCTAATGTTTCATTTTCAGAAGATACTGCTTCTTCTGCTTGACTTTCTTCAACTAATTCTTGAATTTCATCAACGACTTCTTCGTTTAATTCTGCATCAAAGTCTGATTCATCGATTAAATCATCAAGATTGTTTTCTTCTACTGAAAATGGTTCAGTTAATAAATCATCTTCAAGAAGTTCATCTAAATCACCAAGTTCGAAGTCACCTTCTGAAGTTACAACTTTTTCTGCTGTTACAGGTGAAATTGTCTCTTGGGTTTCATCGATAGTTTCTAAACTTAATTCGTCTTCAAAGTCTGGTCCGTTGATTAAGTCATCAAGGGCTTCATCAAGTTCGCTTTCTTCCACGGATGATGGTTCAGTTAATAAATCATCATCAAGAAGTTCGTCTAAATCACTAAGAACGATATCGCCTTCTGAAGTTAAAACTTCTTCTTCTGAAACAGGTGAAATTGTTTCTTTAATTTCATCAACAGCTTCGATACTTAATTCGTTTTCATTGTCTGATTCATCAATTAAGTCATTAAGTGCAGCATTAATATCGTTTTCATCTATTGATGTTGGCTCTGTGAGTAAATCATCATCAAGGAGGTCGTCTAAATCATCAGGCGCAATGTCATCATCTGAAGTTAAAGTTTCTTCTGTTATTTTAGATATAGTTGCTTCTTGAATTTCATCTAGATCGTTTTCTTTTTCTGATGATGGTTCAGTTAATAGATCATCTTCAAAAAGATCATCTAAATCATCGAGCGCAATGCCATTTTCTGAAGTTACAACTTCCTCTGTTGTTCCAGGTGAGAGTATCTCTTGAACTTCATCAACAGTGTCTTCAATTAATTCGTCTTCAAAGTTTGGTTCGTCGGTTGACTCATCAAGGGGGGAATCAAGGTCATTTTCTTCTAATGATGGTTCAGTTAATAAATCATCTTCAAGAAGATCATTTAAGTCATCGAGCGCAATGCCATTTTCTGAAGTTACAAATTCCTCTGTTATTCCTGATATAACTGTGTCTTGAACTTCATCAACAGTGTCTTCAATTAATTGGTCTTCAAAGTCTGGTTCATCGATTAATTCATCGAGGGCTGAATCAAGGTCATTTTCTTCTACTAATGCAGGCTCTGGCAATGAATCGTCTTCAAGGAGGTCGTCTAAATCATCGAGCGCGATGTCATCTTCTGAATTTACAACTTCCTCTGTTGCTCCAGAGGTAACTGTATTTTGAACTTCATCAACCGTGTCTGCACTTAATTCGTCTTCAAAATCTGGCTCATCGATTAAATCATCAATATCAAGAGCCAAGTCATCTTCTTCTGACGGATCTTCATTATTCGATGAATCATCTTGATTTGGCTCTTCGATTAGAGAATCAATAATATCTGAATCAACATCACCCTCATGTTCATCTATTCCTTTAGTTTCATCCAGTGGAGAGTCCATACCATCAAAGGTAATATCAGCAAGCAAGCTGTCAACATCATCAGCATCTGCCAATTGTGGATCATCTTGTGATGTATCTGCACTTTCTTCAACCACACCGCCTACTTCGTCTAGGAGGTCATCGATATTATTAATATCGAAATCGTCATCATCATCGATCTCAACAGCTGATTCGTCAGTTTTTGCAACCTCATCTAACAGATTATCTATATCATCAAGATCAAAGTCATCCTCTGCTTCTTCAGAACTTTCATTCTTTGGGGGCTGTTCAGCAGCCTCATCAATTAAACTATCAATATCGTCTAAATCAAAATCGTCGTCAGTACTTTCTGGCTCTTCTGTCGCTGCCTCATCTAAAATTGAATCTATATCGACATCTTCTTGTTGTTCAGTGGCTAGCTCTTCACTTAGTGCAGCTAGAGCATCATCACTAACATCTAATTCATCATCGGAAGAGTCGTCGGTTTCATTGAATAGATCATCAAGGTCATCTGAGCTTAAGATATCATCGTTGCTTGAACTACTTCCATCTAAGTCAACCATGTCATCGAGCGAGTCGTCAGAATCGAAGCTCTGTTGTAAGAAGTCGTCTAGATCATCCCCCTCTGAGCCATCATCGAACGAAACGTCATCTCCTAACAAACTATCTAGTTCATCTTGATCGAGCGAGTCATTGCCAGTTTCAAAGCTATCATCCTCTAAAGAATCAAACATAATGTCGTCATCTTCAGGTAAGATGTCATCATCTAACTGCACACTATCTTCGACTGATACGTTGCCATCTAAAGAAGGTACATCTAAGTCAAGTGGATCAGCCACTGCTGCGGCTCCAGCGGCTGCGGCGGCTCCTGCTGCAACTGGCGCTTGGGGTAAGAAATCATCTTCCTCATCCGTGTTATTAGCATTCTTACGTTTACGCAAGAACATGAGTAAACCACCAATAAACAACAAGGCTGGTAAAATTGCTAGCACCCCAATCATCAAAGGGTTTGAGAGTAAATTAGCGTTTTGTTCTTTTTGTTGCTGTGCTCTTTGACGTTCAATCAAGGCATTTTGCAGCTCAATGACCGATTGAAGTTGTTGTTGAATTTCAGAATCTTGACCAAGTTGATTGCGAACATTTTGTAGCTCTTCAGAAATATTTGTTAGCTGGCCTTTTAGCTTGTTATTTTCTTCTAGTATTTCTTCGACATTGCGAACTGAATTTTTAAACTGAGATTGTAGCTCTTGTAACTTAGCATCTTGCTCCATTTGCAATGATTTAAGCTGCGAAGTGAGTTGTTGCTGGGCATTATCAACATCGATTTTTCGAGCTTGCGTAACTTTCTTTTGTGCTTCTTCAATCGTTTGATTATCGAGCATACCGCTCTTTTTTAACTCCCACAAGTCATCGTCTTGGTCTGAGCGCTGCTTTGCTAAATTAGGGTTTTCACGACGCATTTCTGCAATGGTCGGTATTCTTAGAAATGCGCCATCACGCATGTGATTAAGGTTTTTATCTAAAAAAGCGTTCGGGTTTTTCCGATAAAGAGCGCTCATTACTTGATAGACAGTAACAGAGCCGTCATCAGGCCTAATTTTTTGCGCAATTCGCCACAAAGTGTCCGAAGGCTTTATCGGGCCAATAGAGCGACCCATTTGACCATAATCGGCATTTTTAGGGCCCTTTAAAATGGTACCGTCTTTTGTGTAGGCTGGTATGGTTATCAATGCAAATGCAAAGAAACAAATAAACACTAAACCGCGCATGTTGATCCTTTAGATATCATGTCCAACATCGTGCTAAACATTAAAATATTGCTAATGGTGGCTTTTGCAAGCTCTATTCCAACTGCAAACTATAAACCAGTTACATTGGAATATCTATGGCAAAGCTTTGATAAATAGTGCCCAGCCCATACTAAAGCATGGGAAGATGTAAACAAAGAATATTGTTTATAGTCAATATATTGGCTGGTTTTTAAACTGATGGTTGTAAAAAGCGGCAAAACCCTGCCGAAGCAGGGTTTTGTCATTTTTTATCATAAATAGTTATTTATTAACTCTTCGGCTATTTGCACACTGTTAGTCGCGGCACCCTTACGAGTGTTATCAGAAACCACCCATAGGTTTAAACCATGTGGGTGAGATATATCTGCACGTAAACGACCAACATATACAGTATCGTTGCCACTAGCGTCAGACACAGGCGTTGGGTAATCGTTTTCGTCTTCAATTAGTTCAACACCAGGGGCATCGTTAAGTAACTGCTTCACCTGCTCTAAATCGTATGGCATACGTGTTTCTAAATGAATGGCTTCTGCATGACCAAAGAACACAGGCACACGCACTGCAGTTGGGTTTACCATTACTGAGCTGTCACCTAATATCTTTTGTGTCTCCCACACCATTTTCATTTCTTCTTTGGTATAGCCATTTTCTTGGAAAGCATCAATTTGTGGGATCACGTTAAAAGCGATTTGCTTAGGAAAAATGTCGTTTTCCATCGGTCGCGCATTCATTAAATTAGCTGTTTGCTTTGCTAACTCATCAACCGCTTCTTTACCTGCACCTGAAACCGCTTGGTAAGTAGATACATTAATACGGTCAATTCCATAAGCATCGTAAATAGGCTTAAGCGCCACAAGCATTTGAATCGTAGAACAGTTTGGGTTAGCAATGATGTTGCGATTTCTGAAGTCTGCCAAGTTATGTGCGTTTACTTCAGGCACAATTAATGGAACGTCATAGTCGTATCTAAAATGGGAAGTATTGTCGATCACAACACACCCAGCTTCTGCAGCAGTTGGCGCGTATTTTTCTGACACACTGCCACCAGCAGAAAATAGACCAATTTGTGCATTCGAAAAATCAAACTCTTCCACGTCTAAAACTGTCACTTTTTCGCCGTTAAAGTCAATTTCTTCTCCCGCACTTCGGCTGCTTGCAAGCGGGAAAAGCTGATCAACTGGAAACTTACGTTCAGCTAATGTTTCGATGATTTGACGACCAACAAGGCCTGTTGCGCCAAGCACGGCGACATTAAATTTCTGAGACATTTGACCTCATCCTATTCTAAAACTGTAAAGCCAAGGGTTGCGAGTTGTTCCGCAAACTGACTACCATTATTTTTTACTGTCACTGTACTGAATTCACGTCTTACTGGATAAGACTTACGAAGGTGGTCAAAACCTTTTTCAGACAATGATTTTCTTAAAATGCCATCATCTCGTCTAATATCGTAAACCAGATGAACAAGTCGACCTAAGTCGCCTTGGGTAAAATTATCTTGTAACGTGACTTCTGTGATAACAGGTTTTGGTAAAAAGTCACTTAACTTTTTCTCTACTGGAATATTTAATAGCTCACACACTTTTTGATAAAGCATTTGCGTACCGCGAGCCTTACCTTCAAGGGTATGTCCTGCGATATGCACACTGCTATATCGCACAAAAGGCAATAACTCAGTTAAGATATTTGGTTCGTTTTCCCATACATCCAGCACCAGTTCTAACTGTTTTCCAGCTTGCAAGGCTTCTAGTAATGCTTGGTTATCGATGACTTCGCCACGACACGCATTGATAACCAGCATATTCTCTTTTAATTTTGCAATACGTGCTGAATCAATTAAATGCTGGGTTTTATGTTTACCTGTTTTAACTAATGGCACGTGAAATGACACTATGTCAGAGTGTGCTAATAAGTCGTCTAACTCAATGTGCTCTTCAAGTTCACCATTTTCAAATTTAATTGGATCACATAACAGTAAATTAATACCACTGCCTTGCAGCTTTTCACGTAAACACTGACCAATGTTGCCCACACCGACAATACCTACTGTCTTTCCTATCAAGCTTGTTGACGTTTCTTGTGCATAGGCATAAAGCGTACTGATCACATACTCCGCGACAGCAATGGCATTACAGCCAGGTGCACTGCTAAATGCTATTTCTTTGCTATCAAGTAATTCAGTATCAATATGGTCAGTACCTATGGTTGCAGTACCCACAAATTTTAACTTTTTAGCATACTGTAATAGCTCAGTGTTTACTTTTGTTACTGAACGAGTCAACAAGATATCAACATCTTCGATTTGTTCGGGCCTGGCATTACGCCCATCAAATCGCGTTACGCCACCTAAATCAGCAAAATACTCCTCAACTAAAGGCATATTTTGATCTGCCAAAATTTTCATCTATTTTTTCCGTGGTAACTGCAAAAACGCATTGTAACCGCGGTATCAATAAATTGCGACTCAGGGACTTTGATTAGGCAGCTTTATTGGCCAGATAACTGGACAAAACCGCTAAATCGTGCAAATTTCAACCACGCCAGATGACTTGCAATCATAAGCAGTTAGAGCTAGTCTTAGAGCCAGTGGTCAGACCACCATAACAAGGAAAACAATATGACTCTGATTTTTGTATTAATTTTAATCGTGCTACTCAGTGTCGCTAGCTATCATAGAGCTAGCTGGCATAGCTGCGTAGCTGTAGCTGGGGCAACCTTGCTAGTCGGTACTATTGCGGGTGCATTTGGTGCCATATCTTGGCTTATTTTCTTAGCCATCGTATTGCCTTTATCACTAAGCAATATTCGTCAACAGTATATAAGCGGCCCGCTTTTCAAAGCATTCAAAAAGGTCACACCAACAATGTCAGAAACCGAGAAGTCAGCAATTGATGCGGGTACTACTTGGTGGGAAGCTGATTTATTCTGCGGCGACCCAGACTGGCGTAAGCTTCACCAATATCCTAAACCGCGTTTAACACCTGAAGAACAAGCTTTTTTGGATGGACCCGTTGAAGAAGTTTGTGCAATGCTTGACGATTGGAAAGCAACGCATGAATTAACTGATTTACCAGAAGACGTTTGGCAATATTTAAAAGACAACAAGTTCTTTGCAATGATCATCAAGAAGCAATATGGCGGTCTTGAGTTCTCAGCTTATGCTCAGTCTTGTGTTCTGCAAAAACTGACTAGTAAATCTACTCTTTTATCTTCAATTGTGGGTGTTCCAAACTCTTTAGGCCCGGGTGAGCTACTGCAACACTATGGAACGCAAGAGCAAAAAGATCATTATTTACCTCGCCTTGCAAAAGGTGATGAAATTCCATGTTTCGCATTAACGTCTCCTGAAGCGGGTTCTGATGCGTCATCAATCCCTGATTTTGGTGTGGTTTGTAAAGGCGAATGGAATGGTGAAGAAACCTTAGGCATTCGTTTAACTTGGAATAAGCGTTACATTACGCTAGCCCCAGTTGCTACTGTTTTAGGTTTAGCATTCAAGCTGCGTGACCCTGATGGTTTACTAGGCGATGACAAAGAACCTGGTATCACTTGTGCGCTAATTCCAACTAACACGCCAGGTGTTAAAATTGGTCGACGCCATTTCCCACTGAACGTTCCATTCCAAAATGGCCCAACGCAAGGTGAAGATATTTTCGTTCCTATCGACTACATCATAGGTGGCGCAAAAATGGCCGGTCAAGGCTGGCGTATGCTAGTAGAGTGTTTGTCTGTGGGTCGTGTTATCACGTTACCTTCAAACTCTACAGGTGGCATCAAGTCATTGGCGCTTGCAAGTGGTGCATACAGCCGTATTCGTCGCCAGTTCAAGTTACCGATCGGTAAAATGGAAGGTATCGAAGAAGCATTAGCTAAATTAGGTGGTTATGCCTACAGCACTGATGCAGCAGTTACCATGTCGACAGGTGCTGTTGATTTAGGTGAAAAGCCATCAGTTGTTTCAGCTATTCTTAAATACCATTTAACCGAGCAAATGCGCGATTCGACTAAACACGCTATGGACATCCATGGTGGTAAAGGCATTTGTCTAGGTCCAAATAACTATCTGGGCCGCGGCTATCAAGGCGCACCAATTGCTATTACTGTTGAAGGTGCAAATATCCTTACTCGTAATATGATTATTTACGGCCAAGGTGCTATCCGCTGTCATCCATTTGTGCTTGCTGAACTTAATGCAGTATCAATGGAAGATAAACATGAAGCGTTAAACAGCTTCGACAAGTCACTAATGGGCCATATTGGTTTCACTATTTCGAATCTTGTTCGTACAAAATGGTTAGCATTGACAGGTGCACGTTTTACGAAAGTGCCTTTCAACGACGAAACTGCTGATTACTATCGTAACGCAGCCCGCTTTAGTGCAGCTTTAGCCTTTATGTCTGATATCTGTATGGCAGTATTTGGCGGCTCACTAAAACGTAAAGAACGTATTTCTGCGCGTTTGGGTGATTTACTAAGCTATTTATACTTAGTGTCTGCGACTTTGAAGCGTTATAACGATGAAGGTCGTCAAATCGAAGATCTTCCATTTGTCCAGTGGAGTTGTCAGGAGCACTTATACCTTTGTCAGCGTGCACTGGCGGATCTAATAAACAACATGCCATTTGCACCACTGCGTTTTGCGCTTAAATTAATGTTATTCCCATTCGGTCGCCCTGTTCGCAAGCCGACTGATAAACTGGAGCAAAAAATAGCGCATTTACTGCAAACACCAAATAATGCTCGTAATCGTTTAGCAGCACACATCTACACAACTGATGAACCGTTAAACCTTATTGGCAAACAAGAACAAACGCTCAAAGATATCTTAGATATTGAGCCATTGTTCGATAAGATTTGTCGTGCAAAAGGTCAGAAAATACCATTCATGCAATTAGACAAAGTTGCTACAGATGCACTTGAAGCAGGTATTATCTCTAAAGATGAAGCTGACAAGCTTGCAGCTGTTGAAGTTAAACGTCTTGCAGTTATTAACGTAGATGACTTTGACCCAGCTGACCTGTTAGCTGGCAAAGCTCGCGTGACTGAGACGAACTCAAGCGCAGCATAAGTTTGCTACTAATATAAAAAAACGCCAGCAAATGCTGGCGTTTTTTTATTTAATTCTTCGTTTACTTGTAGGTCTGATTTCAGATTAGTGACACTTTCCAGTTTGGCACGCATTAAAGTTTTTATAATGACTGAAAGCGACGATTAAGCTGCCAAAAATAGTCAATAACTTCTCGCCTTCTGCAGGCATTAAATCGTGTGCAAAAAAAGCAGCAAATAAAAGGACAGTTATACCTAAAGAGCCATATCCAAATAGCTGCCATTGTTTATGCTTTTTACAACCTAAAGTAAGGCCTCCTAAACTAGTCAGTAAAACCCCCAAAAGTAACCAACGATGGAACGACTCGTCACTGAAAAACATCGCGCTCACTGCAGGTAAAAGTGCCGTTATTAGAGGAAGTAGCAAGCAATGCACCACACAGAGTGCAGAAAAACTGATCGCAAACTTGTCTAACTTACTGGTTAAATCTCTCATTATGTATTGCCTTGTCCTATTGTCTAAAAGCGATACCTAGCGATTGACTTTATACTAGGTACCGCAATCGATAGTTTACTTAGAAGACGCCTCTAACACCCAGAGCGAAACTTCTGCCAGGTCGTGGCGCTAACTCTTTCAAGAATGAGCTGTGTACTCTCGCTTCTGTGTCTGTCAGATTGTGACCTTTTGCATAGAAAGTGACTTCATGCTCACCAACTGGTAAATGGTAGGCAATAGACGCATCAACCATAGTGTATCCATCTGTGGCAGTCTCAAGGTAGGCAATCTTATCTTGCTTTTGATAGCGAATAACGTCTAGGTTTGCACTGAATTTACCTGTCTGATAGTTAAATTTAGTGCCAAAACGCAGTGGTGGGATCATAGGTAAATCACCGCCTTTATCTAAACTCGCATTCACATAATCAGTGAAGAACTCAGTTTTTAGCTCGCTCGTTACTTGCCAAGCAAATTGTGCTTCGAAACCATATAAGGTGACATCATCTGTTTTAAATACATATACAGGTAATTCATCAGAATGTTCATCATGACCTTCATGATCGCCATGGTCATGTTCATCACCATGTTCACCATGTTCACCATGTTCACCATGTTCACCATGTTCACCATGTTCACCATGTT
>CAYZOE010000133.1:0-4603 GCA_964479805.1 uncultured Pseudoalteromonas sp.
AAAAATAAAAAAGCAAAGCACGTTGCCAACAGTAACATGGCACCAATCAGCATGATCGGCACAATATGATTAGTTTTAAGTCCAAGCTGATTATTTGATAAGGAAGCACGGTAAAATAAAGTATGGAAATCACTCTCATGGTGCTGAGTAGATAAATCTAGTGTGAGCCAATGCAAGCCTGCAGATATTTGCTCAGGAGACAAGAGTAATGAGCGACTAATAGGACCGACTTGCTCTTGTAAACGGTTATGCCCAGGTAAACCTTTATTCGCTAGCCATTCACCATCCCAATACACCTTTGCTGAGCCCAAAAAGATCAGATCTAGCCTAGTACCAAGCGGCACATTATCATTTAGCTTTACAGGTATATAGACACAGTAGCGCTGCCACTCTTGTAAAGTGCGCAGGTGGGTTTGCGCACTGAGACTTTCATTGCTTGGCAATGGCGCACAATCGCCCACTGAAATTGGCTGCACCGTAGATGCCTTATTCAAACTGAGATAAAACGACTGCTCACTAGCCTGTGCACTCATGCTTGAACTCACGCTTAAACACATGAGAAATATATAGAAAATTAGTTTTAGCATTATTCTAGTATATCTGATGAAATTTTCTTTTGGGTGCTGTTTATGCTGCTCAAGTGCAATTGATGAAATATTCTCTCACTAAGGCTCACACAAATGGCTAAATAGCTTCACAACGTTAAGGAGCCAATTATGAAAACAGTGATAAAAAACCTATTAACCTTGTCTATTGTCAGTATTATTACCAGCCAAACCGCACATGCTTCTGTACCTTTAAGCGACTATGAGTACGTAGGATATCAAGGGCAAACAGTGGCAGCTCAAAAAGGTTTTTTTACTGTGCCAGAAAACAGAGCAAAGCCCAATAGCAAACAACTTGAATTAACCTTTGTAAAATTCCCAACCACCAGCAAAAATCCTGGCAATCCGATTGTTTACTTATCAGGTGGCCCCGGAGGCAGTGCAACCGGCACAGCAAAAAGAAAACGTTTTGAAATGTTCAAACAGTTAACGCAGGTCTCCGATGTCATTTTATTTGATCAACGTGGTACCGGGCTCTCTAATCAAAACAGAGGGTGTGTAGGTAGTAAGCCTGATTTGGCTTCTCCAACTATTTGGCAAGAGGCCATCACACAAGTAAGAAAAGATATCAAAGATTGTGTGACGCTTTGGCAAGATATGGGCATCGATCTGTCAGGCTACAATACCAAAGAAAGCGCCGCTGATTTAGTTGCTTTAACAAACGCGCTAGGTTCAAAAAAGATAAACTTATGGGGCATTAGCTATGGCAGTCACTTGGCATTTACCACAGCGAAATACCATCCACAAATTATCGATAAAATGGTGCTTGCTTCACTCGAAGGACTCAGCCATACCATCAAATCTCCTCAACGAGTTGACGACCTGATTACTCAAATCAGTGACTTATTAGCAAGTCGTGAAGACACTAAAAAGAAGTATCCAAATCTAAAAGCGGACTTAAGCCAAGTGATGCAACAACTTAAAACCGAACCTCAAATTGTCACTACACGTATTATGGGCAGCAAAGAGCTTGTAAAAGTCGGCATCAGTGATGTAGATATACAGTTTGCGCTTAGCTACGTGTTTTTAGTTGATCCGCAATACCTCGCAAAACTTCCTCGCATTGTGGCTGATATGAAAGCGGGTAACTTCGCCGAAATTGGCAGTTATGTCGGCACAATAAAATCAAGAGCAGGTAGCTATAATCCAATGTCAGTGGCTATGGACTCGGCATCTGGTATCGACAAGATGCGTTGGCAGCAAGTACAACAAGAAGCAAAAACTTCATTAGTAGGCAGAACCACCAATTTCCCCTATCCAGACATTAACGACCTAGTGCCTGTCGCTGATTTAGGTGATAACTTCAGAAAAGAAATCACAAACAGCGCTATTCCAAGTTTATTTGTGGCGGGCACTTTTGATGGCAGAACCCTTTATCAAAGCCAAGTTGAACTAGCGAAAGGCTTCAAAAACAGCAGTGTATTAACTGTAGAAGGTGGCGGTCATAATGTTTATATGACAAGTCCAAAGATAGGTGAAAAGATTGTGCAGTTTTTACAAGGGAAATCAGTACCAAGCCAAACCATTGAATTAGCTGCCCTAGATTTTGAATAAAAATTTACTAAGCAGTTGGTTTAATATTTGGACCAACTGCTTTATTCGACATAGTTTTCAGCCAAACCTAAAACTAGCAAGCCTGCAACAGTATATCTTGCTTACCATAACACAGTACTTTTTCGGAAATACCCGTTTGATTTTTTACGTTTTCTAACAGCTCTGGATTAATTTCTAATTTACCCGCTCTAACTTTTTTTCCATCTCCAGCGAGACCTGTTTCACCTAACCACTCTATCTCACAGCCATTATTTATAAACACACTCTTCCAATATGGGGGAACCATTAAACCAATGATTGAAGAAATGTTATGAGCAAGGCAATATTCTATGTAAGCAATAACTAACTCTTTAATTACCCGGCTCCTAAGTTCGACAGGTAAATTTTTGTCTATACAAAACCGGCTACCTTCCCAAGTGCTCTGCTCCGAAGGCAAATCAGTAAAAGAAACAAGGTGTGGAAAAACATCTTTGAGCATGTATGGCTTAGTGGTTGGGTATAGCCTAGCGACTGCTTTTACCTCACCTTTATCTCGCCAAACAAAATAAATCGTTGCAGGGTTATCGTACTGGTCATATTCCATATTATTGAAGTATGGGACATCCCAAGACTGTCTTTCTATTAAACTTTTGTATCTCAAACGGTGTTGACTTGCGATAGGGTTGCCATCAAACCTATGCGCGCTAGCGATGGTTACGCATTCAATTGTCATTCTAATCCTTTATATTTTTGATTATATTTTTACATAGCCAGTTGAGTAGGAAAGTGAAGTTTCCTTATCAGTTATGGAATGTATTTTACAATCATTGAAAAATACACCAATGCATCAGCAAAAAGCTTTATTTTTAATGAAATTAATCTCATTAATCAATCTACAAGAGAATAAAGACAGCTTAAGTTGAATGTCGCAGTAAGTAACTTACCAGGACATTTACGTAATACTTCTAAAACTAACTAAATTAACGATAAGATTGCCTGTAGAATCTTGCCTACTCTTTTTTGCTGCTAAGCATTTTTCAGATTTATGCGTAATCAAAATAACCATCGATTATAAATACCCCAGATTTAATGAGTTTTTTTAAATATTACTTTGTCATCGTTTATGGTCATTAGCACTTTGATGTCTTTTATTTTTAGAGGCGAAATAAGCGTCGGATCATTATCTAAAACCACAAAATCTGCTTGCTTACCTGGCTCTATCGAGCCCTTTATATCTTCTTCAAAGTGCTGATATGCGGCCCAAATAGTCATAGCTTTGATGGCCTCGACAGGGGAAAGTTTATGGTTTTCACCTAGTACCTTCCCTGTGCGAGTGACACGGTTTACAGCACTGTCAATTAATCGCATCGAATTGGGAAAAGTAACAGGGGCGTCAGAATGAATAGTAAAGGGCATATTTGCAGCTTTCATCCAACCTGTAGGCGAAATATTCTTTGCACGCTCAGGACCTGCAACTGAATCTCTGTGCCAATCACCCCAGTAGAATGTATGCATAGGATATAAGGCAGGAAAAATTCCCAAAGCTTGTAACTTCGCTACTTGATCGTAACGTGTAAATTGACCATGGATCATGACAGTACGATGATCGCTCAAAGGTGTCTGCTTATTTATTTGGCCAACAAGGTTGATTAACTGATCTATCGCGGCATCGCCATTGGTATGAACAAGTATCTGCCACTCATTTTTATAAGCCAATTGTAGTAATGCTAAAGCGGCTTCATCAGTAAATGCAGGGTAACCAGCATAATCATGCTCTTGCCCTGCAGGAGGAATTAAATAAGGTTGAGTAAACCAAGCTGTTTTGCCTTGAGGAGAACCATCGAATGTTAATTTTACCCCACCGATCCGAAAGCGATTTTGATAAGTTTTAGACATTAAATCACTTTTCAAAACAGGTGCATCTTTTAGCTCTTTGAGATCAGCATAAGAAATAATGTCAATATCAAATCCCTCTTTAGCGGCAATTTCCGGCAATAATTTCAATGTTGATAAATCTGACTTACCATCTTGAACAGTCGTGAAACCATTAGATGCATAACTACGCTCACCAGCTTTATACAAACGGATTAAGTCTTCCGCTGTAAACTGGGGGATCATCTTAAAAAAGACCATAAAATGTGCATTTTCTTGCAGCACGCCATTGGGTGTTTTGCCATCGGCTTCTCTTTCTATAACACCACCAGCCGGATCCACCGTTTCGGATGATATACCCATTAATTCGAGGGCTTTACTGTTATAAACACCAATATGCCCTGACTGATGCATTATCACTACAGGCAACTCAGTGCTTACCGCATCCAGATCATGACGAGTTGGATGACGCTTTTCTGCCAATTGAGAGTCGTCATAATTAAAACCAAGTACCACTTGATAGTCTTTTACGATAGACGAGGTGTCTCGAAATCGGATCAGAGCATTTTGTAGTTCGGCAATGTTATTTACGG
>CAYZOE010000133.1:4703-9698 GCA_964479805.1 uncultured Pseudoalteromonas sp.
CGCAATGCAGGGGTTGCATTTCTTTATGGGAATGTATGAGAAGGTCTCAAAGGTAATATTCGCTTTCATACCAACCTCTACTCAAATGCTGGTAACCTAAATTACTTAAGCGACATCATAAAAGAGTTAATATCAGAAGCGGGACATGCTGAAAAGACATTCTTTGCTTTATATGCCTATGATAGATCTTATCAGCAGAGCACCTCTGGCATAGGTGTGTTTACACCTATCTATGACCATCTACCCGTTTAAAAAATGACATGCTCATTACTCTGTCATCTGTTAAAAGTGATGCCAGAAGTGATAACGTAAGAGCCATTAATAAACAAGTAAATAAGTCGATTATTTGTGAGGGAAAGACAGTAAGTTGCTAATATCCATAACATTAAAGGGCTGAATTAGAGTGAATGCATTGCGCGACAAAGCCGCCTCTTCTACTGTCATGATAAAGGTTAATATACAATGGATTATTCCCAATATTATTCCATATCACATTATTATCATCAGGGCATAAAGAATATTTAATATAATTAGACAAGTACTTTTCATCCATATTCAATTTACTAGGCACCTTAACATTTGCAACAATGCCTGAATCATGAAAAACAACCTCATCAAGCTTCCAAGAACCCATTATATATTGCTTAGAAAAAAACCTAACTATATTATCCTTATCAAACTTACTAATATCTTTATTCACATAATAACCATCTTTATTATATGAATAAATAAGGAGGAAAATAATAATAAAAAGAGGGATAAATAAGAGTTTATTATTACTCTTAGCTTGTTTGCGTTTGAGCTGTTGTTGTCTCATTCTTAAGACTTTTTCCACTTCACTGATTGTCATGCCATATCCCCCTGTTCTTTAGTACAGGTGAATTACAACAATGAAATATGGATCAAAGATGAAGTCTTTAAAAAAAAACTAAAAGTGACTAACGTTAACTTAATAAGTTGTTAAATCGGGATGTGGAGCTCAAATTTAAACTTATTTTTACCGTCTCTGACAGGCATAATTAATAGCGTTTCACCTTGAAAATCTGCTAGACGCATCGCACACGATAACGATAAATAATGATTATCACTAGCCTCATTCTTGGCCTGCTTGTTCATGTGTGGGGGTTTAAATCCCGCCGAACAAAACTCAATGCAAAGCACATAATTACTGCCACCAGTGAAGTCGCGCATATAAATATTGGAGCCTCTTTCAGAACAGAAAAATGCCGTTTTAATTAAAGTGAGCATAATAGCTTTAGTCAACGTAAAATCTACGTTTACAAAAAGTGTCGTAAGCTCTTGTTGCAACTCAATACTTTTGCTTTTAGGGATATCGATCAGAGCATTACTTATGTCCTTAACTAATTCTTTTAAACAAAGCCGTGATTTTTTTAGTTCGTACGTATCGAGTTCAATGTCGTAAATCAACATCATGTTAAACAAAGACTGCTGAGTGTTTAGCAAATGCTCTGATAATTCTCGAGTAGTCTCTCTAAGTTGCCTATTGCCACTGGTATGAGCTTTAATTTTAGGTAGTAGATTAACCGCTTGTTCTAGGGGTTTTCTTAATTCAAGCTCTGTAAGTTTTTCTAGGTCCTTCCTGAGGTTAGCGACTTTTACCATATCATTGAACTGCCTTCGCATTCTCTGATTACTTTGCAATAATGACATGTGGGTACTGATTCTAGCTTTTAAAATTTTTGCAGATAAAGGTTTAGTGATGTAATCGATTGCGCCAGCTTCAAGCCCTGTCACAATATGTTTATTTTTATTAAGAGCAGTAATAAAAATAATCGCAATATGCGCAATTAAAGGGTCAGCTTTAATCTTTTTGCACAATTCAATACCATTAACATCGGGCATCATGATATCTAACAAAATTAAATCTGGCGGCGTTGATGAGTGACAAATATCTAATGCCTTTGAGGCGGAATTTGCAAAAAGGGTCTGGTAGTCATCTTTTAGAACTTCTGCCAAGATTTTTATATTTTCAACCATATCGTCAACAATGAGAATGGTTGGTTTAGGGTCTTCTTCAATTTCAGTAATAGCCTTTTCTTTCAAAAGACAGTTATTTATTGGTGATCTTGAAAGGATTTTTGTCAATTTTTGCTGTAGCACGGCCGTAGAAAAGGGCTTAGCAAGAAAATCTGATGCACCTAACTTGATTGCAGTGGTCACATCGTCGTAACTGACATTGGATGACAAAACAATAAAAGGCACATATTTATTTGTTTGTGTTTCTCGCTCTCTGACTATGTTTAGTAGCTCAATACCGCTGAGCTTACTCAGATTGAAATCACAGAGAATGATATCAATCTCTTCTCTTTCGATGTGTGTGAGCGCAGCCTGCCCATTAACCGCTTGAAAGACTTTTCTTACACCTAACTTAAGCAGCATATCAGAAGTAACACGTCTCATTGGTAAATTTGAGTCAACAACCAGAGCTGACTTAAAATTACCTCGTACTTTTGCATTAAACTTTACCAAGTTATCCATCTTTATGCTCTTATTTATATTAAGAAAAGCCGCCTTATAATTAATTTAATAATATAGCTAAAAATAATAAATAAGTGAAATTATTTGGTGGTCAGATTTGCTCCAAAGCCAGATTGAACTATTATTCATTCACATTAAAATAATCAGCGTGAAGAAATTGAAAAAAATCAAGCTCATTTTATTCATTTCAACTTTATTATATTTTTTGCATTGCTCTGCAAATGAGAAAAGTCTTCAAGCTACGAAAATAAAATCATGGCCTAAACAATATAACAGTTGGGACCCTGAGAACACGGCATTCAAAAAAATAGACTATCCATTTTTAAAAAAAGCTAAAAATAAATGGAAAGTCTGTGTCTCCATACCTCATTTAAAAGATTCTTACTGGCTTGCAGTAAATTATGCCCTAGTAGATCATGCTAAAAAATTGGGCGTGCGAATGCGAATAAAGCAAGCAGGCGGCTACACTGAATTACTTAAACAACGAACACAAATAAAAACATGCATGGATTCTGGCGCAGATGCTTTAATTTTAAGTAGTGTTGACACCGAAAAGTTAAATGACCTTATCTCAGACTATACAAATCAGAACAAAGTGGTCATAGATTTAATTAATTATGTTAATACGACTAATGTAAGTGGCAGAGTTGCAGTTAATTACTATGACAACGGAAAGATGACTGCTGAATATTTATCTAACATCGCTGACGATGTGAGGGTGCTTTGGTTGCCAGGTCCGAAAGGACCTGGATGGCCAAAAGCAGCAGACAAAGGGTTTCTTAAAGGACTCAAAAATAAATCCATAGAAGTAGTAGAGACATTATGGGGAGACACGGGTTACAGCAAACAATATGAGTTAATTAAGTCTTCATTATTAAAAAACAAAAACATAGATTATATTGTCGGAAATACCGTTGCCGCAGAAGCTGCGGTAGACATTGTGCGACAGAATAAAGCATACAAACATATCGAAGTGATGTCCTATTACTACAGTAAAAACATACATAGAGCCTTAAAAAGAAAACAAATTGTAGCTGCGGCTTCTGACAAACAAGCACAACAAGCAAAATTAGCACTCGACTTAGCTGTCAGATTATTAGAGGAGGATTATCGTTATTTCCAGATCGCGCCAATTGTAGAAATCGTTGATTCTTCTAATTTAAATACTTTTGACTCTAAAACATCTATATCTCCAAGAGGATTTAGGCCGATTTTCAGCGTATCAGACTGGAAAAACAATGACGAATAAATACTTTTCAACAATTAGTTCTAAAATTCTTTTGCCTTTAGCAATTTCTACAGTACTTTTGGTTTGCATTTTTTATGTCAGTCAAGTGTGGCGTGCCGACGCACAAGCAAATTGGCAAAAAGAAGCCGATAAAACAGCTGACGAACTAACTTTAAACTTAATTAGTTGGTTAGAAGAAGGTTACATTGCAGTTTCAGCAATGTCTTTACTAGACGAATTAGAACATGCGCACTCAAAAGATGATTACCTTCAAGCATTTGATTCTCTTGAATCTAAAATGACCGCATTCTTTTTAGATGGTGTTGCAACGGGTAAGCTAGTCAGAAACCATAATAATGAGCTGCACTGGTTAATTGTAAATAGTACTTTTAACGAAGGTACTCTAACAGAAAATAAAAATATCTCTTTTGACCCTGAATTATCATCGCTATTTTTTGCCGCTAAATCTATGCCTGGTCGCATCATAGTAAGCCCTTCAAAGACAAAAAATAGTAACGAGATACTTATTGGGCTTTATAACGAACGAGGCTTGGACTCATTCATCACCATTGGTTTGTTAGACTTACAAACCTTAATTGATGACCTGTACGCCATTCATTCTGCCGAAAGTATTACTCTTAATTTGCAAGGTAACTTTTCTGTTTTACCGACCGGATCATTCCATGAGTATAACAGTCAATCATCGGAACCGAAGATAAATAATAAAGACGCTTATACCTATGTTTCAATAAACAGACTCATGTCTGGCGAAGCTGAACTGATTTTCAATTGGACTTTTCATGAGTCATTCAGTGGTGGACCAGATTACCGCTCTAGCAGCGCTGTTTTATATTTTGGACTGATTATAATCATACTCGTTGTTTTAATTATCATCGGACTCCAGCTACAGAACGAACGAATACATTTAAAAGTTATTGAAGCAACAAAAGAACTGGCATTGGCAAAAAACAAAGCCGAAGCTGCAACCGTAGAAAAGTCAAATTTTCTAGCGAATATGAGTCATGAAATTCGAACCCCAATGAATGCCATCATTGGTATGTCATATTTAGCATTAAAAACGAACTTAGATGCCAAACAAGAACGATATATAAACAGAGTCCATAGTGCCGCATCGGGCTTATTAGCCATCATTAATGATATTTTAGATTTTTCAAAAATTGAGTCTGACAACCTGCTTATTGAAACAATTGACTTTGAACTAATTGATGTAATAGACAATGTTAAAAATGTGAACTCACTCTCAGCTA
>CAYZOE010000134.1:0-9499 GCA_964479805.1 uncultured Pseudoalteromonas sp.
TCGAGTTAAATCAAGATAAAGAAATTTACGCTTTAGTGATCACAGGTGAGGGTGAGAAATTCTTCTCAGCTGGTGCCGACTTAAACGTTTTTGCAGACGGCGACAAAGGAGTTGCTGCTGACATGTCTCGTGTATTTGGTGAAGCGTTCGAAACCTTGAGCGATTTTAGAGGTGTTTCGATTGCGGCTATCAATGGCTTTGCAATGGGCGGCGGCCTTGAAGTGGCATTGGCTTGTGATATTCGCATTGCTGAAAGCCAAGCGCAAATGGCGTTACCAGAAGCTAAAGTGGGTTTACTGCCTTGTGCTGGTGGTACACAAAATCTTTCGTGGCTTGTTGGCGAAGGTTGGGCTAAGCGCATGATTTTATGTGGTGAACGTCTAAAAGCTGACAAAGCACAACAAATTGGGCTAGTTGAAGAAGTGGTTGAAACAGGTGAGGCCTTGAAAGCTGCACTTGCTCTAGCTGAGAAAGTAGCTGATCAAAGTCCAGTGGCGGTGACGGCTTGTAAAGCGCTTATTCAAAAAGGTCGTACAGGTACAATCAACAGTGCGCTTCCGCTAGAGCGTGAACTATTTGTTACCTTGTTTGATACGCAAGACCAAAAAGAAGGCGTTAACGCATTCTTAGAAAAGCGTAAAGCTAATTGGGTGAACGGCTAATGGCAAAATTACAGTTACTAAACCAAGCAGATGCGCCAGTCGTATTTGAGTTGGCTGACTGTGATAATGGCAAAAAGGTGGCGTTTGCCACCTTAAATGTGCCAAAAGCACTGAATGCACTCAACTTAGATATGATCCGCTTATTAGCCCCTCAGCTAACCGAATGGGCTAATGACGATGCAATCGCTTTGGTAGTTTTAAAAGGTCATGGTGATAAAGCGTTTTGCGCTGGTGGCGATGTAGTCAGCTTATACAAAGCAATGGCTGCAAATGACGGTAATAACCACATCGAAACCTTCTTCAGCGAAGAATATACACTTGATTATCAAATCCACACTTATGAAAAGCCTATCTTACTTTGGGGTAACGGCATCATCATGGGTGGTGGCTTAGGCCTAATGGCAGGTGCAAGTCACCGCGTTGTGACTGAATCAGCCCGTATTGCCATGCCTGAGATCACTATTGGTTTATACCCAGATGTAGGTGGCAGCTATTTCTTAAATAAGATGCCAGCAGGTGTAGGTTTATTCTTAGGCCTTACAGGCGCGTCAATTAATGCCAAAGATGCACAATTTGTTGGTCTGGCAGATCATTTTGTGAATGCCGAGCTTTACGGTGAGGTACTAGCAAATTTATTGGGTACAGATTGGAACAACAGCGCTGAGTATAATCATGGCTTGTTGTCTGAGGTGTTGCATTCACTACAAAACCAAACGAGTAACGAACCTGCGAGCGAAATTGAACCACTACAATCTGTGCTAGCAGAGCTTGAAACTAAAGACAGCTTAGAGTCGCAAATCGATGCCATTTTGTCTCTTGACGCAACGGATAACAAATGGCTAACTCGCGCACAAAAATCACTGAAACATGGCTCACCATTAAGTGCAAAGCTTGTCAGCGAACAACTCAAGCGCGCACAAGATTTGAGTTTAGCTGACTGCTTTAGATTAGAGCTCGGTATGTCAGTGGCTTCGGGTGAATTCGGTGAATTTAAAGAAGGTGTTCGTGCATTATTAATCGATAAAGATGGCTCACCTAACTGGAAGTTTGAAAATACCCAGAGTGTAACAAATGACGCGATTAACGTTTTCTTCGAAGCGCGTTGGTCAGAACACCCTCTTCAAGGTTTGTAAGGAATGTAACAATGGCAAAAATTGGATTTATTGGTTTAGGAAATATGGGTGGCCCAATGGCCATCAATTTGGTTAAAGCAGGTCACGAAGTACGCGTTTTTGATTTAAGCCCAGACGCAATCGCAACCCTTGTAGAAGCCGGTGCAACTGCCGTAAACGCGGTAGAAGAAGTTTGCGAGAACGCTGATTTTGTTATCAGCATGTTACCTGCAGGCAAGCATGTTAAAGCGATTTACACTGGCGAAAATGGCTTAGTAAATCATTTAAACAAAAGCACCTTAGTCATTGATTGCTCGACAATTGATGCCGAGTCAGCACAATTCGTTGGCAAGGCACTTGGCGAAGCTGGTATTAAATTTGTAGATGCGCCGGTATCTGGTGGTGTTGCAGGTGCTGCCGCTGGCACGTTAACCTTTATTGTGGGTGGTTCAACTGCTTGTTTTGAATTAGCAAATACGATACTGCCTACCATGGGTAAAAATATTTATCATGCAGGTGATATTGGTGCTGGGCAAGTTGCGAAGATTTGTAACAATATGCTGTTAAGTATACTCATGGCAGGGACCAGTGAAGCATTACAGATGGGTGTAGACCATGGTTTAGATCCAAAAGTACTAAGTGAGATTATGCTTAACAGCTCAGGTCGTAACTGGACGTTAGAGCTTTATAATCCTTGTCCAGATGTACTTGAGAATGTTCCGAGTTCAAATGGCTACAAGCCGGGCTTTATGGTGGACTTAATGGCCAAAGATTTAGGTTTAGCTCAGCAAGCTGCGCAACAAACTAACTCGGCAACACCTATGGGCGCATTGGCGAAAAACCTTTACAACCTGATGCAAAATCAGGGTAAAGGTGCCGAAGACTTTAGCGCAATCTTCAAACTTTATAGTGAAAAATAGACTGCATTATGGACATTAAAAATAAAACAGTTGTCATTACTGGTGGCGCGCAAGGCTTAGGTTTTGCGATGGCCACACAAATGGCAGAACTAGGCGCTAACCTTGCTTTAATCGATATGCAAGATGAAGTATTGGCAGAAGCAAAAGCTGAATTGCTTAAGCTTGATGTTAAAGTTGAAACCTATGTAGCTAACGTGAGTGTTGAGGCTGACGTTGAAGCAGTTTTCAACAATATCGTCAGTGATTTCGGTGTCGTACATGTACTTATTAACAACGCCGGTATTCTTCGCGACGGTCTGCTGTTAAAAGCTAAAGATGGTGTTGTGACTGCGAAGATGGAATTATCACAATTCCAATCTGTGATTGATGTTAACTTGACAGGAGTTTTCTTGTGTGGCCGAGAAGCAGCTGCAAAAATGGTTGAAACCGCAGAGGGAGGTGTCATCATTAACATGTCGAGCGTTGCTCGTGCTGGTAATATGGGTCAAACTAATTATGCAGCAGCTAAAGCGGGCGTGGTTGCTATGACAACGACATGGGCGAAAGAGCTTGGCCGTTTTGGTATTCGTGTTGGTGCAATCGCACCTGGCGTAATTCGCACTAAAATGACAGATGCGATGAAACCTGAAGCAAAAGAGCGTTTGGTTAAGATGAAACCAGTGGGTCGCCTAGGTGAAGTGCAAGAAATTGCGCATACAGCAAAATACATCATTGAAAATGATTTTTTCACAGGTCGTGTCGTAGAAATTGATGGTGGTATTCGTCTTTAATCTAATAAATAGACGCTAGATTATCATTTTTGATAATCTAGCGTCTATTTTGCCAACACCTTTCATTTAATCAACCTATTAACAAACTTATAAAGTCTGCCTTTGGTTGGTGCTTTTTCGTAATCCATCACAGTACTATGCGTTATAGCTGATGTGTTGGAAAAACCTGACATTTAATTCTTGGTCTTTTGCTGATATTTCTAAGCTTTGGGATAAGCTGCGAATTAACGCCTCGACATTATTCATGAACTTTCCATAACCGACATCTTTTTTGTCTGAATATTTTGCAACAATAACAAAGTGTAGAGTATCTACAAGTTGGTTTTTATTCCATTGAGATTTCAATTGAATCTCATCAGAGCTGATATCAAAGCTTAATTTTTGTAATTCACTATTTTGATCTGGTTGATCAGTTTTGCTGTTTCTGACCAGTGGTAGACGTCCATCAGCAATCATTGACGCCAGTGTGATTTGCTTAAAAGTACAAGCACTGAAAAACTTATCTTCAACGAGTTTATAAAATTTTTCGTAATCATTACTATCGAATAAACTTGGAAAATTTGTTTTTAAACTGCGTGTTACAGGAATATTAAAAGTCACATATGTCATTTCTGAGTGATTGTCTGGAATATAACAATTTCTAGCCTCGTATCTAGGATAGAGGCTTCTTAGTTTGAAACCATATGTTTCTTTATGTCCCTTCGCTCTAGAAAATAGGTCGTATGTGAGGTGTTGATGATCTCTCACCCTTAGTAAATCACTAATTCCTAACTTTGATTTTAAATCTTTCAATGTCTTTAGAACTTTATTGTGGAACGCGGCTGCATTCTCTCTTAACGCATCGCCCGTGGCTAAAAATAAAAGACTAATTTTTTTTGATTTTACACCCTTTTGCCAATAGGACTTATGACCTTCATGGTATCTAGGGTTGTAGAAGAATATCATTTGTTTTTCAGTTTGAAGGCAGTATGATTCTTCATGAAAACGTGTGATTGGTAGCTTGTCATTGGCAATCATATGCACGTTATACAAACCATTCTCTTCGCATGCGATAAACAATTTCCTTGAAACCCTATCATAGAAGTCATCAATAGAATCAAAACTAGACATAAATTCATTACTTGGCTTGAATTCAGCTAGGAGATATTGATTGTTTCGCGCGTTAGTCGGAATATAAACTCTACTTGTACTACTAGTTGCCATTATGTTGTCCTTGGTCATCAAATTCACGCGAACTTTAACGACTTTATGTGATGAATTTATGACATTGGGTCAAGATTAAGACAGTAGTCATATTTTATGATACTTTTAGAGTTTCCTTCTCAATTCTGCAAATAATCATCTTTAACACCTATTAGTTTTAATTGGATTTTGTAATAATGCGGCGAGAATGTGAATGCTTAATTCAGAGGAATGCATATCTATGGCGGAAACAGAAAATCGCCCAACTAACTTTATCCGAAATATCATTGATGCCGACTTAGCAAGTGGCAAGCATCAATCAACACATACACGTTTTCCACCTGAGCCAAACGGTTTCCTTCACATTGGCCATGCGAAATCTATTTGTCTAAACTTCGGCATTGCTCAAGATTACCAAGGTTTATGCAACTTACGTTTTGATGACACAAACCCAGAAAAAGAAGACATCAATTATGTTAAGTCAATTCAAGAAGATGTGTCTTGGTTAGGTTTTAATTGGGATGGTGAAATTTGCTATTCATCTAACTATTTCGACAAGCTTCACGGTTACGCAGTTGAGCTTATCGGAAAGGGTTTGGCTTATGTTTGTTTCTTATCGCCTGATGAAGCGCGTGAATATCGTGGTACATTAACAGAGCCTGGTAAAAACAGTCCATATAGAGACTCATCAGTTGAAGAAAACCTAGCGCTATTTGAGAAGATGCGAAAAGGTGAGTTTAAAGAGGGTGAATGCGTACTAAGAGCTAAGATTGATATGGCAAGCTCTTTCATGGTGTTACGTGATCCTATCATCTATCGTATCCGCTTTGCTCATCATCATCAAACAGGTGATAAGTGGTGCATTTACCCTATGTACGATTTTACTCACTGTATTTCTGATGCATTAGAAGGCATTACACACTCATTATGCACACTAGAGTTCCAAGATAATCGTCGTCTTTATGACTGGGTTTTAGATAACATTACACTAGAATGCCATCCACAACAGATCGAATTTTCGCGCTTAAACCTTGAATACACAGTTATGTCAAAGCGTAAGCTAAATGATTTAGTTGTTGAAAATTATGTTGATGGTTGGGATGATCCACGAATGCCTACTATCGCAGGTCTTCGTCGTCGTGGTTACACACCTGCTTCAATTCGTGAATTCTGTAAGCGTATCGGTATCACAAAGCAAGATAACATGGTTGAAATGGGCATGTTAGAAGCCTGTATTCGTGACGATCTAAACAATAACGCACCGCGTGCGATGGCTGTTATTGACCCCGTTCGTATTGTGATAGAAAACTTCGAAGAAGGTAAAGTTGAGCAATTAATTGCCCCTAACCATCCTTCAGAAGAATCTATGGGGACGCGTGAATTGCCATTTACAAAAGAGTTATTCATTGAGCGTGAAGATTTCCGTGTTGAAGCGAATAAAAAGTTCAAGCGTTTAGTGCTTGGTAAAGAAGTACGTTTACGTAATGCTTTTGTTATCAAGGCTGAACGTGTTGAAGAAGATGTTGAGGGTAATATTACAACTATCTTCTGTAGTTATGATGCAGATACACTTGGCAAAAACCCAGCAGATGGCCGCAAAGTAAAAGGTGTTATTCATTGGGTGTCTGCAACACATTGTGTTGAAGCAGAAGTGCGTCAGTATGACCGATTATTCAACGTACCAAATCCAGCTGCAGCTGAGTCGTTTGTTGAAACGCTTAACCCTGAGTCACTCAAGGTGATTAAGTCAGCAAAGCTTGAGCCGTCTTTAGCCCAAGCAGATACTGAGCAAGGTTTCCAATTTGAGCGTTTAGGTTATTATTGTCGCGACAATAAAGAAGAAGGTCTCGTATTCAACCAAACGGTTGGCTTAAGAGATTCTTGGGCTAAAATAGAGCAAGCTTAACCTTCAATATAAAAGGCCGATTTATCGGCCTTTTTTGATCAAAATAATAATTATGACTGCCAAATCAATTAATAATTTCTATATCAACGAACAGCAATCTATATATCTGCTCTCTCATCATGACGCAAAAAAGCATAGGCAGTGGCTAAATATATGTAAGAAGCAATTGCAGTTACTGGGTTATAGCAATGTTGAAGAAATTGGTTCGGGTGCGTTTGGATTTGTTTTCGCAGGTATTGGTGAAGATGGGCAAGAGTGGGTGTTTAAGTTTTCCCGAATTACACTCGCTCAAAGTGTTAGAGATAGACTCGAAGACGAAGCTTATATGCTGTCGCAAATTAATAACCCCATGGTGCCTAAGTTTTTTGCTTTTGAACGGGTAAAAAAACAAGGCATATTGATGATGGCCAGAGCGAAGGGAGAAGATTTAGAAAAAATATCACTAAAACTTGGCCGATTCTCAGTTCAAGACATCATCAGCTTGGCATTAAAGCTAAGAAATGTATTAATTGACCTGCGACGACATAAAAATGGTTTGAGTCCACAACCTATTGTCCACGGTGACATTAAACCTTCTAATATTGTTTGGGATGCTGATACAGACGAATTTTCACTGGTTGATTGGGGGAGCTCTGTTTACGCGCAGATTGATGAATATGGAGAAGTTGTTGCCAGTAATATCATGGATTTAATGTCAGCAGATTTATCTAGTACAAATGCTCGAATGGGGGATGTATATTTTATTGGTGATGAGCAAATGTCAGGTATGCAGTCATCGCCTCGATTTGATGAACAAGGCGTTGCGTCAACACTTTATGCATTGGCTAGTGCACAATCATGCCGTTTTGGTGTAGGTGTTATCCCAGCTGCGAGCCTTGGTTTGCCAAAGGAATTTGCCGCAGTCATAGACAATATGTTGTCAAAAGATAAAAAGCTGAGAGATGCAGCAGGAGACTACTTTATCCGCAATATGCCAAGTATGGCTAAACTTTACCTGCCTGAGCTAGATAACAAAACAGCCAAAGCAGGCATCCCTTTTTGGGTCAATGAATTTGATTTTGAACCAGACACTGTTGTGTATAGTTCTCGTAAGGAGTTTTTGCGAAGAGCAGATCATAATCAACAATTGTTAGATGTTAACGATGCACAACTAGATAGATACTATAAAGAGTTTTTGTTTGATACCGGAGATACCGAAAAAGCCTTTTTAGCTTCGATAAGTCGTCTTGCAAAATTTCCTGTGGTAGGTGGTTTAAGTTTTCATTGGCGGGAAGAAAATTTACATATCGAATCAAGTCTTATTTTACACGATGAAACTTTACATAAAGCATTTACCGATTCGGTGAATGCAACGGTCATGCTTGCACAAGGAATTACTCAAAAAGGTTTGTTTAAATGTTGTTTATTTGATGCCAGGCAAACTATACAATTAGAGAGAGACAGCACGGGTGCGTTTATTTTCGATGTCTTACCTCAGTTACATTACTCGGTTGTTGATACCAGTAGCCAAGAAATTACTCGCCCGCATAGTTATTTCGAAGATGGGAAAGATCCTGACGAGCAATTGCAGTTACCAAAAAGTATTATTCAATGTGTGTTCGAGTTAAACAAAATTCACCACACAGGATGTATTATTTTTGAATCGGTAGAAAACCGTTTAAAGATCCACCATTACTATCGATTATTGGATGCGTCTAAGGAAGCACAATTTAGGTCGCTTTTAGAAGAGATAATGCAGTACGCCTTATGTATAGATAATTTCGGTGTCGCAGGGTTCATGAAGCTACCTTATAAAAATACCCGTGAATTTGATTTATGCCAGAGCCAGCCTACAAACTTCTATCCAAGAAACCCTAAAGCACTAAATAATTCACTATAAGATATGACCAAAGGCGTATTGAAGATTAAAGCATATTGATCAAAGCTAAAGACATATTGAGCTTTGTGTTAAATAAATAATATCTTTAAAAGGTATACAAGGCTAATTTCAATCCTAGAGGTGTGCTATGGAAAAGCAGCAGAGACAAGATATTTTAACTTTAAGCTGGTCGATTCATGACCAAGTTGAAGAAGCTATCAGGGTTCATCCTGCAAGTCGTGCTGATGAAAATTGGCAAGAAAAACAACGTTTGCTTATGGCCGATATGGCATTGCATTTATTGCAAACCGCATTAAAGCCGGGTGAGTTGCAAAAAGAAAAGTTAGTAAATAACTTAAATGCAATTCTGACTTTGAGTGATGACTATATTGATAATGTAGATTTAAGAAAAGTGTCAGATTGTTTATATGAAACACATAAATAAACCGATATTCAGTGAGATAAATATCCGGACTGATATCGCCGGATATTTAGTGAGTCTACTCTTTATAGCTTTTCTGGGCGGTATGTTTTCATCATGATATAAACGTATGCATTAACAAATGCCGTTTCTTGATATTTCTTAAGCCCAGTTTCTTCAAAGTCGATTGGTAAAGGGTTACGCTTCAATTGCTCTTTAATTTCAGTTGCAGATAAAATTTTAACATCCACATCTTTTATTAATTGAATGGCAGCTTCGATTTTAAAGCCCGTCGCACTACCTGCAAACTTACCCTTTGGTGCTCTTTGTTTGATGGCAACAGAGTCAATTTGGTAATCTTCTAATAATTTTGCAAAATCAAATTGGAATTTGCGCATTTCTTCAGTGTCTTGGCCAACTTGTCCAAGGGTAAAACGTGTTTGACGCACATCACGAATATCGAAAACGTCTTCTTCTTTTGTCAGCAAGCATAAAAGTACTTCACTGCCTGTGATTTCAACACCACATGTTCTCATAATTTTTCCAATATATTGAAACTTGTTGGTAATTATAACGATGAGTGGAATAAAGCAAAAGCTTAAACTGATAAATCGATCATGATGGCGGCATGATCTGAATAACGAATGTCTTCTCCGTCTCTTTGTGTG
>CAYZOE010000135.1:0-9417 GCA_964479805.1 uncultured Pseudoalteromonas sp.
AACAAACGCATTTGCCAAGGCGCGAAAGTCTTCCCTTTGAATACATAGCTGTTTGCATCCGCACCGTTATCAAGTTCAACCATTTCACCCAAGGTATTTGATAACACAGACTTATCACCGTACTGCAAGCCAAAGCCATAAGGCAGTAATGGTTCATAATCTGCGTCATATCGATTTACCGGCTTGCTTGGATGACTAGGCCAAGAGAATGACAATTTACCTTTAAAGTCATTTTGCACCTTACCCGATTTATCTGTCAGCAGCACATCTGCAACTGCATCGCCTTCAGAGCCTGGTAGCCACGCAGCGACAAAAGCATCACTTGCATTTAGCTCTGGATTGACCCAAAGTGGACGACCACTAATAAATACAGAAATGACAGGGATACCTTGCGCTTTTAGCTTTTTCAGTAAGGCTAAATCACGTTTATCACCTTGTTGATACACGAGGTTTTCTTTGTCACCATGTCCTTCCGCATATGGCTCTTCACCAAATACCACAATGGCAACATCAGGTTTATTCTCAAAACTACCGTCTTCGCTTAGCGTGACCTTACCACCAGCTGCTTTGATTTGTTCGGCAAGACCGTCGTAGATTGAAGAGCCACCAGGAAAATCGGCGTTTTCATTATTGGTGCCCTGCCAAGTAATTGTCCAACCGCCCGATTGCTTGCCAATATTGTTGGCAGCATCACCCGCAATCAAAATATTTTGCTTAGGTGAAAGTGGTAGCAAGGTATCGTTATTTTTAAGTAATACTAAAGATTCTCGCACCGCTTGTTTTGCAACTTCACGGTGCTCAGCGTGGCCGATCAATTCTGTTTTATTAGCATATGGACGATTTGCTGGGCTTGCTTTGTCGAATAGACCAGCTCGGAATTTCACACGTAAAATACGCGTTACCGCATCGTCAATACGTGACATTTGAATAACCCCGGCACGCACTTGTTTAATGGTGTTTTCCATTAAAGGTTTCCATGCATCCGTTGGTACCATGTACACATCAAGACCTGCATTCACCGCTTGTGGACAGTCGTGGTTGCTACAGCCTTTAATTTGACCATGGCCATTCCAGTCACCTACCACGAAGCCATCAAAACCCATTTTGTCTTTAAGTACATCGGTAAGCAGGTACTTATCACCGTGAATTTTCTCACCATTCCAGCTATTGAAAGACGCCATCACAGACTGTGCACCCGCAGTTAAACCGCCCACATAACCTTGCGAGTGAATGTTGAATAAATCCAACTCTGAGTCGATGTTATTACCTTGGTCGTCGCCTTTTACCGTGCCGCCGTCACCCACAAAGTGCTTAACCGTACTGATAACGCGATCGTCTCCTAAGAAGTTATCGCCTTGTGTCCCCTGTAACCCGTGAACAATCGCAGCAGCATATTCTTTCACTATTTCCGGATCTTCAGAGTAGCCTTCGTATGTTCGACCCCATCGGTCATCGCGAACTGTGGCAACAGTGGGAGCAAATACCCAATCTATACCAGTTGCCATCACTTCTTTTGCGGTTACTTCAGCAATTTTTACAATCAAGTCTGGATTATTAGCTGCACCTAATCCAATATTGTGCGGAAATAACGTCGCGCCAATCACATTGTTATGACCATGTACCGCATCAGTGCCCCACATAGTTGGGATGTTAATGCCATCTAGCGAGTCATCAACCGATGCCTGATACATAACCTCAGCTAAATCAACCCAATCTTTCACACTGGAATGCTTATTATTATTTGGAAACGCACCACCACCATTGAGGTATGAACCAAAGCCATAGCGACGCATGTCTTCTACTGTAATGTCGCGGATCTCAGGTTGAATCATTTGCGCTATTTTTTGCTCTAGCGTCATTTTTGCTAACAATTCAGAGACTTTACGCTCAATCATTGGGTCTTTTTTAACTTCAGAGTTAATAGTTGGCCAAATATCTAAGCCAGACTTTTCTACCTCAACAATATCATTTTGTTTTGCACACGATGCCAACAAACCTGTGACCATCACTGTGACTAATGATTTCTTCAAACGCTTCATATTATTACCTCTCAGAAGAGCTATTTACAGGTTGATGGCCTTTTAGGCCGAAGTAGCCAATGAACACATAACACAGTGCTGGCAACAAGAAAGACAGTTGTACGCCCACCACATCGGCAAGCATGCCTTGCAGCAATGGCACAATTGCACCGCCAACAATGGCAAGACACAGTAAGCCAGCGCCATGACTCGCTGCATCACCTAATTTATTAATTGCTAAACTAAAGATGGTTGGGAACATGATTGAGTTGAATAAGCCAACAGCCAAAATCGACCACTTCGCCATAGCGCCCTCTGATATCACTGCAACCACAAGCAATACAATGGCCATCACAGCATTGAATGCAAGCACTTTACCCGCTGCGATTTTTTGCATTACAACAGCCCCAATAAAGCGGCCGATCATGGCACCGCCCCAGTAATAAGCGATTAACTTAGCGGCTTGTGCTTCATTCAAACCTGCAATGTTTGGATCGTGTAAAAAGTTAACTAAAAAACTACCGATAGCGACTTCCGCTCCAACATATAAAAAGATACCTATGGCGCCGAGTTTAAGGTGAGTATATTTCAGTGCGGTTTTAATTGATGGTGTTGATTGTTCACTTTTACCGAGCTCGGGTAACTTAATAAACGCAAAAACCACTGCTAAGGCCAATAGTGTCAGTGCTAAAAACAAATAAGGCATTTGCACTGCAGTCGCATCAGTTTGCGCAGCCACATTTGTCTCTGAGAAAATCAGCCACGCACCAAAAAATGGCGCAACGGTCGTGCCTAAAGAGTTAAAGGCTTGCGTCATAGTCAAACGAGAAGAAGCCGTTTTTGCAGGCCCAAGTGCACTCACAAATGGATTCGCTGATACTTGCAAGACCGTGATACCTGCAGCCAGTACAAATAGCGCCCCTAAAAATAAGGCATACACGCCCAAAGCAGCTGCAGGGTAGAATAAAAAGCACCCAAGACTGGCTATTGCAAGGCCTGTGATTATGCCTTTTTTAAAGCCAATTTTACTCACTAAAGTGCCGGCAGGAATAGACACAATAAAATAAGCGCCAAAAAAGCAAAATTGCACCAGCATGGCTTGAGTGTAAGTGAGGGAGAAAGCGTTTTTTAAATATGGGATTAGAATGTCGTTAAGACAGGTAATAAACCCCCACATAAAAAATAAAGTGGTTAAGGTGATCAATGCAAAAGTATTATTCTGCGGATGTTCAACCTGATTGTTTGTATCAAAAATACCTATTGAGCTTGCCATAGTCATATTCCAGCATGCCAAACCCAGAGCGCTCGCATGAAAAGGTTGCTAGCACCTGAGTTTTATTTAATTAATCTTGAGTGGCTTACCCCAAAAAAGAGGCAAGCACTTGTTATGAGTTATGTTGGTTTAATTGAACGAGTAGCGAACACCCACCGCATAACGAGGACCATATTCTCTTGCAAATAAGAACTGACGCTCGAAACGGCCATAGCCTTGCTCTGTTTCGTTATTCAAGTTGATGCCTTCAAAGAACACGGTTACTTGGTCGTTCACATCATAGTTCACACTCATATCCCACTGCCCAAATGCCTTAGCAAATTGTGGTGGATTATCTGAAGATCCCTGATCTTGGCCAACACCAATCAAGTATTCATCACGCCACGCGTAAGTTAACTTGATTGATAAACCATCTTTTTCATAGAAAGCTTGGAAGTTTGCTGAATCGCTTAAACCCGTTAATGGAGTTTGCTGATCTAAACTATTTACATCGAATTCAACATCGCCATTTACGAAAGTCGCATTAACGCCAACACCAAAGCCTGTTTCACCAATTAGGTGTTGAACAGCGACTTCAATCCCATCTACTGACTTAGTGTCTGGCGCATTAAATGGACGAGTGATGTCCCATACCATCAAAGAGTCATCTGCATTTGGAGTTATGAAACCTTGCTCATTTAATGTTGAACCATTTGCTTGCATTTGAGCAAAAATAGCATCATTGGTAGCTTGCTCGCCCCGCGCTTCAATATCAGCCACGGCTTGATTCCAACGAGGGCCTTTGTAAATGTCATTAAAGCCTTCAATCGTAGTAGACACAATTTGACTACCTATGAAGTTTTTAACTGATTTATCAAAGTAACCAATCGCTGCGTAGCTGCCCTCTGCGTAATAATACTCTAAACTTAAGTCGAAGTTTGTTGATTCAAATGGTAATAAGTTAGTATTACCTTCACTCGCATTGCGCGAGCCAATTTTTGGACTGCCTGATAGGCTGCGACCACCGGCTAAATCGCCCAAAGGTGCACGCGAAATTGTTTTCCCCCAAGAAACACGTGACACTAGGTCATCGGTTAACTCAACTTTAATATCAAACATGGGTAAAAACACATCATGTTCACCAGTCATTGTTAGTGAGTTGTTTTCGCCAGGAAGATATTGGGTAAGCCATTCACTACCGCCTTTCCACCAAACTGAAGTTGGAACTGGTTGGAATACATTGCTGATTACGTCTGTTTCTTCGTAACGTACCCCTACATTTAACTGCACAGGGAAGTCCGCTACTTCAAACTCCCAAAGGCTTGATAAATAAACACTGGTTGTTTCTTCTGTTACCGAGCCCTTCGAGAAAGTACCCATATCGTGATAGGCCGTTGTCGCGAAGTAATCATCACCACCAAGTGTTTCATTGGTTAAAAAGGCTTCTGATCGAGCTACAACTTCATCAAAGTCAAAAGTGTAATAATAATGCGGATTTAAATCACTGCCTCCACCAGAAAAGGCATCTAAGAAATCGCTTGTATCATGCTTGTTAAACATGCCATCTGGGAACATTTCAGGCCAAGACGGGTTAAACAAAAAGCCACCAATCAAGCCACTCCAAGCATTAGAACCACTCATTTCTTGCTCAGTACGTGCAGCACCAAACTGAATATTGACTAAGCCAATATCATCATAATAAATGTCCCAAACACCATCTAATTGAATTTGATCAACTGTCGCCTTGCCCGGTGAATGAATAAATTGGCTAAAGTGAGAATCCATTTCACTGGCTAACAACTCGTTTGTACCATTTTTCCAAAGGATATTAGCGTGAGGTACTTCACCTGTTCGGTAGTCGTACATTTTTGTAATAAGCTGGTCTGAACCTAAAACCAGAGAACCATGGCTCCCTAATCCCTCGTCTGCCCCATTATCTGTCTCACTTTGAGAATCATGATAGTCTAAGGTCAGGTTTAGTGAGTCTGTAACTTGCCAATCAAAGTTAAAACCTAAAGAGCGTTCTTCTACTTCTGTGGTCGAACGAGATGCCGTAAACGAACCATCATTACCGCCAATATCTGCATAAACAACGGTGCCATTTTCATCTAGCTCATACGCATTAATATTGCCACCATAGTCGTTCCACATCCCCCAACCAATTGAGTTCATGCCAGTCACTGCTTTGGTGCCCACATAATCTAATGTAAATACCATATTATCGACCGGAGCATACTGGAAGACCACATGACCATTGGTACGCTCTCGTTGAAAATCGGCAATACCGTAATTCATATCTCGCGGAAAAAAGTGGTCACCCACTCTATTACCTTCATCATCTAATGGGCGAGGATCGACTACCTTATCAGCGTCTAAGTTACTCGGTAAATCGACATTCGCTTGCCAACCTTGAATATTTGCACCTTGCTGTTGAAAATCACGACGATGATGATTAAAAGAAATGGCAAAGCCCACGGTGTCATCTAAATACGTGTTTGAATAAAGTGCAGAGAACTCTGGTGTAACGTCTTCTCCTGCTTCATTTGACGAATCATGAATTGCTTTTGCAGACACTGAAAGTTTTTCAGTGGCACTACTCAGTGGTTTTGCAGTCACAATGTTAACCGTTGCACCTAGACCACCTGTGGGGTTGTCAGCTCGCGCCGTTTTATAGACTTCTAGTGCTGACACACCGCTAGATGACAAGTTCTCAAAACTGTAAGAGCGAGTATTGCCCGTACCTGGCATTTGGCGACCATTTAAAGTCACTAGATTAAAATCAGGACCAAAACCACGTACCGTAATTTGGCTACCTTCACCATTACTACGGCTAACTGCAACACCCGTTATACGCTGAAGTGACTCAGCTAAGTTGGTGTCTGGAAACTTACCCATTTCTTCTGCTGAAATGGCATCAACGACACCCGACATATCACGTTTTACATTCATTGAACGCATCAAACTGCCTTTGATACCCCGTACTTCAATGACTTCTACGTCTTTTTCTTTATCTGCTTCGTTCGCAAACACATTGGCGGTAAAGCCTGTGCTTAAGGCCGCACATATATAAAGTGCGATTTTTGATTGTTGGAATTTGAATGTGTTCATAATTACCCTACTTAAATCTTGCTCAGTGAGGAGCGTGACAACCACGCTCGACCTTATCGGTTAGTGTTAAAGTGCTTTGATCATCACGTTATCTACGCGATAAACCGCACCCTCTCCCGCTCCCCAAGCAGGGAAGAACATTAAGATATCGATGGCACTGATATCTAAACCAGCATCTGATAGATCTTTTAATGAATAGGTATATGTTTGCCATTCACCGACCATAGGTGCTTTGCCTTCTTGACTTGCGCTTAAAGGTAATTCGGCAAAACTACTCGCACCCAGAGATTCAATTTTGAATGACCAAGCTGCGTCGGCATTATTTGGTGCTGTTAATACTTTAAGCTCAAATTGTACAACACCAGTTTCAAACAGTGCTGATGCATCAATAAAATGCTCATCTTCTGCAAATAAGCCCAGCACTGTAGGCTCTGCACCCACTTTAAACTCAGCTGTCATACCATGCGCTGTATCGTCATTTTCGAGCGTGGGCGTTGAGCCGCCGCAGCAATCCCATAGCGACCACTTTTCTTTCACATCATCAGCAAATAACACATGGCCCATAAAAGCATCAGACGCATTAGGGTCATAGATTTTCACATTATCAACACGATAAATTGCGCCAGCACCTTGTCCCCATGCAGGAAAGATCATTAACACATCTATTGCGCTTACATCTAAACCTGCATTCGCTAAGTCAGATAGTTTGAATGTATATTTTTGCCACTCGCCTACAATAGGTGAGGCTTGCTCCACACTGGTTGATAAATCGACTTCGGCAAAAGAAGCTGCACCCACTGACTCGACTTTAAACATCCAAGGCGCAGCTGAATTATCAGGTGCATTGGTGATCTTCATTTCAAATTCGATCACACCATTAGAAAGAATTGATGTAGCATCGAATGGACTTACACTACCGCCATCAAGTACATTGTCAGCGCGAGAAATGAAGCCCATTACCGTCGGTGTATTACCAATCTTAAATTCAGCTACATTACCATGCGCATCATCGTCTAGTTCAACAGTAGGTGTTGAACCACCACAACAATCCCATAGCGGCCAACTTGGATTTTGATCATTTTCAAAAATTGTTAGCTTAGGTGAAGCAATAGCACCTGAATCCTCAATCTTTAGATCAGCTACACGATACTTTGCCCCTTCGCCGGTGCCCCATGCAGGGAAGATCATCACCACATCGATAGCACTTAAATCAAGGCCACCATCAGCTAATGCTTGTAAAGAAAATTCAAAGGTTTGCCACTGCCCAACAACAGGCTCAGTACCAGATATATTTTGCGAAAGAGGGATTTCAACGGCGGTTGTGCCTTCTGAGCTCTCTAGCTTAAGCATCCAAGTCGAGTCTGCATTATTCGGAGCTGTGACAATTTTTATATCGAAGCTAAGCCTGCCTGTTTCAATCATGGGAGACGCATCAAATGGCGATGGTTTGCCAGCTTCGTCAGTAATAAATGCCTCTCGTGTGATAAAGCCATTTACTGTAGGCTCTGCACCGACAACAAACTCAACTACATTGCCTTTCATTTCATCTTCAACAATCTCTGGTGTTGAGCCGCCACAGCAATCCCACGCTGGCCAGTTTGGATTAAACGAACCATCAAAAATCGTTAAATTTTGAGCAACACCTGTTGATGGCGGAGAAGGGATTGGTGCTTTACCCTCTACAAGTGCATCTTCCAATGAGTCATAACCAGCACGAATAGTCTCACACCCCTTTCCAGTGTCCACGTTCTGTTGACATTGATAAACGCGTACAAAATCGATTTCGAAAGTTTGACCATTCTCAAACGCTGTGGCATCGACACCTGTTTCGTTAACATTTTCAGGCCAATTTCCACCTACCGCAAAGTTCAATAACATATGAAATTCTTGGTCATATGGTGCATCCCCATAATGGGTCGTTAGCTCACCGCTTACCTGGTCAAAATACTCAGCAAACCAACCACGATGTTGTAAACCAACAGTTTCGCCCTTTGAATTAGTTCGAATTTCAGAACGACGCTGTGTTGCATATAAATAATCATCTACATACCAACGTATTTCTCCTTCTTGCCACTCGATTGCATAAGTATGAAAATCATCAGCTGGGTTAGCACCATCTGGTAATTTGTACGCTTTGCCAGAATTCACATTATCAGGCCAATCTTTACCATAATGTAGTGTGCCATAAACATGACTCTCAAGGTTGCCATCAGCATCGTTGGCTTTTAAATTCACCGCTTCAACAATGTCAATTTCGCCAGATTTCGGCCACCCACCATACACTTCATCAGTAGGAAGCAACCAAAATGCTGGCCAACTACCTTGGCCACTTGGTAACTTTGCACGGATCTCAAAGCGGCCATATTTAAAATCAGCTTTATTTTTGGTAACCATTCTTGCTGAGGTATATGGTTGTTGTGCTCCTTCAGCGGCAGGCAATGCAACAATTTTCAGCGTACCGTCACTCACAAATGAGTTTGCTTCATCTTCTGTGTAGCACTGTTTCTCTGCGTTACCACCACCTAAACAATTAACCTCATGAGTCCACTTTTGACCATCGATTGATGTGCCATCGAACTCATCACTCCAGACTAACTGCCAATCACTCACTGGGGCTTGAGGGTTAATCGGTGTTGGATCTGTTTTCGTCTCAGCACCACCGCCGCATCCCACTAAGGTAGATACTGCTATTAAGGCACCAAGATGTGAAAAATGCTTTGCAACTTTTATCATAATTTATGTTCCAAATATGCGACTTTGTTGTCATAACAATTCATGAGATCCGTTGTCACTTGTAACCCGAGGGTAGGATAAAAAATAAAATAAATATTTTTTTAAGATTTTTTTCCTAACTTTCTCGTTTAGCTAGTGAGTTATTGATTATCTGAAGCTCAGGTTAATTATTAATGATTTCTCATAAATTGCGCATGGTGTGCAGTAAACAGACAAGCATGTAAACTGCGATTGAGTTTATCCTGTGCCATTAACCTCATTGTTACAATGCAGATTCGGTATCACGAAAGAGCGCTGAGACGCCCG
>CAYZOE010000136.1:0-9293 GCA_964479805.1 uncultured Pseudoalteromonas sp.
GGCTGAGCTGCCTTCAAATCTCGAAGAGGCAATCATAGAACTGTATTTAGAGGGACTTCAACTAGAAGAGATCATTGAGCAGTTGCCGCTAAGTGCTAAAACAAGCCTCAGAACACAATACACAACGCAATACCATTTAAAAAATTTACATATATATCAAGTGATGCGGGTTTTGCACCGGTTTTGTGAGTTTCCATTGGGTTAATTGTTAACAATAAAATACATTGATTTTCGTGCACTTATTCTGTTGTTGCAATACCAGCAATTAAGCTATTTAGCTAAGCTAAATAGCTTTTCTTTTAAAGCCTTAACTTGTTTATATAAGTTAAACTCTAGCTATATTTACTTTTTTACATATCTATGTAGTTTTAGGTGAGTTATCCCTTTTAGGTAAATATATGTAGTTACACGCAAATGTTGCAGCGCGAGCAGCTTTTTCTAATAATTTTAGCTGTTCTTCCTTTTCTAAACCTTGCAAGTAACTATTCAAATAATTTATCGTGTCCTGGCGTGTAATCTTGGTTAGTTGAAAGCGAGTGCATAAAAAGGCTGAACCTAACTCCGCGACCAACTCTTCAAAAATATAATCATCTTCACTTTCACTTCTTTTACGATTCAGTCTTGTCGGATGTCCTGTCCAATGGACCATTTCGTGAAGCAATGTCGCGTAATAGCTCTCAGTTGCGTCTTTTTCCTTAAATAGCTCTTTACTTGGTAAACAAATATAGTCACTAACAACATCATAGTAAGCTTCAACGCCGTGACGAATAGTTATGTTTAACTCTTCGATGCGTTTATCAATGATGTCTAGGTTTGACACTTTTTCGTTTATGTAGGGTTCGCCAGTAAAGCCTACAACTTCTTCTGAGTTATAAACTAAAGATACTTTCTTGCCGAATCTTGAAGGTTCAATATTAATGGTATCTTTATGCTCGTTAGCTAATAAATCTCTAGTAGTAAAATATTGAAATACAGGGCATGCCATCGCGTTCGCTTTTAGACTGTAGCCTAATTTCTCCCACTGTCTTTTACTTCCCCAGATGATGCTTTTATAGCCTTTGGCTTGTTGAACCAAAGTAAGGCATAGCCATGAATAAAAAGATGAATACTCTTTTTTCGTCACAATATTGTAATGATTAAACCATTGAGCATTGTCAACCCAACGAGAGACATCAATGGTACTTGAATCAGTTAATCTTGAGAGTATGTTTTTAATTACACTTTTATCAAATTCCCAACCATCTTGATGAGTTTCTACAATTTGGTATAAATAATTGAATTGGTTAAATAGCGGGTTATTCAAAAACTGATTCAGTGAAAAAGCTGAATCTATATCATGCTCAGATATTTCTAAGTCATCAATAAATTCACACCAAAAATCGAACTCTTTTAATAATGGGATAATTTCACCTTTGGTAACATTACTCCAGTCACTTTCATTATTAAGGTCAAAAATAAACGCTAAAGTAGAAGTGTTGTGTTTGTGCTTGAGTTCTGTGATTACCTGTTTGAAAGTTAGTGATAAATAGGTTTCTAAATTTTCAATTTGATTAGTAACAAACCTTAAGCCTGAAATGCTAGCTTCCAAACTAAATTCATAGTCTAACCAATCGATTGGCCTTTTAGTCTTGGTTGTACCATCTAAAAATGTATTGAAAAGGGTCCTTCCATGAAGGCCTGATTCTTCAATTTTTTTTATTAAACTGCTATGAGGGACCCCTGTGGCTAAAGCATACTCATATGCTAATAAGTCATTATTTAAAACTTGTGAAAGTGTACTCATACTTATCCTTGTTGAATTAGGCTAAAGTGAATAGGTTAATTACTTAGAAATAGGATGATTAATTGATTTTAAAGTATTTCGCTAATTAATTTTGGCGTTTACTAATTTATGTCTTATAACTCCCTATTTAGCAACCAATAATTTGACAGATTCTTACTACACATATGTTGATTTACTTCAATATGTTTATAGTAAGCTCGGCGCTCTATTTTCTTATTAGTTGTACCAGATTGAAAATTATCTGGTGTTAGTGGTGTAACGTTAAAATAATGAAAACTATCTAGCCTTTTTAATGCTTTATTTAAAATCCCGTTCGAGATTTGGATATTAAGCAAGTTTGTAAGTGCTTCATGTAGTGCTGTGGGATAAACTTCTGTTCCATCTCCATTAAGGCTTGTTACAACGAAACCATCTTCACCAAGCTTGTCATGTCTCACGTTTTTGGTTGTACAAATAAACACACACTTAGTGTCATAAGGTGAGTCTCTTTTTATTATATTGTGGATTCCCAGAGCAATTTTAATTTCAATCGGCTTTAGGTTCGGGTTGCTTACTAAATTTAAAGCAAAGCAATCTTCGCTCTGATCTTTCAGTTTTAAGAAAGTGAACTGTGCAGGTTCTTCATTATTTCGTGTATTGATATTAGGCCTTGTGGACAGCTGTAATAATTTTCGATGAAAATATGTCTTACCATCTTTACTGTTAGCTCTCTCTAACTCACTGTTTTGGTTTCTTTTTTTGAGCTTTAAAGGGTTTTCGTAAGAGTAAGGCTTAGGTTGTGCTTTGCTCATAAAGGTTTATTTAAGCTCTAATGTTTTTTTTGGTAATTGGTAAATGCTCCGTATGCCTTAAAACTAAAGGTATCAGAAGCATATGCTTAATTATGAATTATTAATCTTTATCACTTAACACAAAAAGTATAGCTTAATCTTTTGTTAATAATAGATTTTTTTAACTTTTTGTTTGGCTAGCGAAACCAACCCATCGTTTCATAAAATTACTCTAAACAGCGCAAATAGAGTAATCAATATGTATTCACAACATAAGCTAAATCAAGTTTCTGCATATTATGCAATATCTTTAATCGAGGTTTCTTATCTGCAAGATCAATTTGAAGAAAAGACTTTTAAAGTTCATTTAGGTGCTTTAATTGGTTTATCAAATCGAAAATCAGCAAATATTGAGTTTGATGAGCTAGTGGAACTCATAGAACAAAAGGCGGTTCAATCGGTTCCTGTTTCGTTAATTAAAAATGCTAGAATTCTTTGTAAGCTCTTTAATTTAGATGATGCTCTTTGTAACTTTGTGATTTTTTCAGCTTGTATGCGATTAAATCGAGGTTTTGCTGAACTTGCTACTTATCTTCACAATACAAATGAATGTGATCATGAGTTGTTTGCAAATGCATTGGAAGTCGATTTACCAATTTATATTGAAGCATTAAATAAACTTGAATATATGGGGTTAGTCTCTGACAGAATAGATTCGTTGTGCCCATCAATAGTGCTCATTGCTAATATTGCTAGCAGCCTTTTCTCAAAGGTGTACCGCAATTCGAATGATATTTTGACATTATTCGTTGAAGATGGTGCAGAGAGTCAATTGAGAAGTAATGATTTTGAACACTTGGATATAACTACACTTCAAAAAGCAATTAAAAACGCTACAAATTCAGAAAAACAAAACTTGAGCATCTTGTTTTATGGTGAGCCTGGCACGGGTAAAACCGAGCTAGCCAAGTTTCTCGCTACGTTTTCAAAGTCATCACTCTACCAAATTAAGTCTGCAGGTAGCGAGTTGGCTGAACCAGAAGACGAGTTTAACACTAGGCAGAGTAGTAATAGGTTGAGGTTGCAACACTATAACTTGGTATCAAAACTTGTTGGAAATCATAAAAATACAATTTTGTTAATTGATGAATGTGAAAATATATTTGAACAAGACTTTGTTACTGGAGGTATGTCGAAAGAGCTTTTAAATCGTACTGTAGAACAAAGTAACGGAGTCAGTATTTGGATTACTAACCATATAGATGCTATTCCACAAAGCGTGATAAGACGTTTTGATATTACTTATGAGTTACCTAGCTTAACGTTAGAAACGCGTACTAGAATTATTACTAAGCATTTATATGGTCTTTCGGTAGGCAAAGCCTATATATCGGAGTTAGCAAAGAATGAAAGCATTTTACCAGCTCATATTGCTAAAGCCGCAAGGTTGGCAAGGTTGTGTCGTTATTCTGGCAATCTAGCTCGAAGCTGCATTACAGATAATATTCAAACAACACTAACCGCTTGCGGAATAAATTACAAAAACATGAAATACCAAGCTGCACTGGAATTTAAGCCTGAGTTCATTAATTTATCCCCTAATGCAGATACTATCGAACAAGTGATTGAAGCCGTGTCAGAGTTTGGAAGCTCACGTACTTTACTAACGGGGCCGCCAGGTACAGGAAAGACAGCTTTTGTAAATCACTTATGTGAACAGGCAGGCTACACAGTAATAACTGCAAAAGTGTCAGACTTATTAGGGAAATATGTTGGTGAAAGTGAACAGAATATTGCCAATCTATTTCGAAATGCTAATAGCCAAGGTGCCGCAATTTTCATTGATGAGGCAGATAGCCTATTTGCCAATCGAGAAAATGCAAAAGCTAATTGGGAAGTCCAGCAAGTAAATGAACTACTTTGTAATTTAGAAATGTTCCAATTACCATTTTTTGCTGCAACTAATTTTGAAAAAAGGCTAGATAAAGCAGTGCAAAGACGCTTTGATTTTAAACTAGAGCTTAGTTACTTAGATGATAAACAAGTCTTGGGTCTCTTCAAACATACGATGAACTTAAAGAGGCTAACTAAAGATTGCTCATCCCAATTAAAAGGTCTCAATTACTTAACTCCAGGAGATTTCGCGATATTAAAACGCCAAACCAAGTTTGCTAAAAATAAAATTACGATTGAGAAGGGAATTGAAGTTCTTAAACAGCAAAATAATGTCAAATCCTTGAGTAAGCCTAAAAGAATTGGGTTTATACATTGATAGATTAAAACTAATTTTTAAACATATAAGTGACTTACTAACAGCATATCAATATTCAATTCATGTTCTTTTTTGGGGAAATTTAGGATTAAAAAAGGTTTGAACATGCAGATATCATTAATGAGGAAAAAATGAAGATTACCAAAGAGCATAAAAATATAGGCACAGCGGTTATGCAGATAGCAGAGCATGATAAATTTACAGCTATTAATCGTTTAAAATTAAATGGGCAAAATATTAGCAACGGTTTTTTAATCAATAGCCATATGGCTGTTCTTTGCAAATACGCTACTTACTCGAATAGTTTAGAAGAATTCACATTCAAATTTCATGGAGAGCAGTTAGCCAATATAAATGCGCTTTGTAAAAAGCATGAAGCCTTATTCTTTGGTTTAGTATGCGTAGATGGGAAAGAAATTTGTTGTTTATCAAAAGAGCAGTTTCAAAAATTAGTGAAGTATCGCCAGTTAACAACTGAGCAGGAAGAGGACAGTTTAGATATTCTAGTTACAGCCAGGTCTGGTGATAGTTTAAGAGCATACGTTAATGCTGCAGGGAGAAAAAACACAATAGCAGAAAAAGCTCTTGTGATACCTCGCAATGCGTTCCCCAAGGCTATTTTCGATTGTGAAGACTAATCTAGATTTAAATGCTTTTTAGCCAATTTACTGTAGTGGTAATGACAGTTCTGTGCTTTGACTAATTTATTAAACTATAGGCTTCAAGTATTACATTTAGGTAATCTAGAAATTGATTATGAAGACGATGACTTAAATGAAATCAGTGAAAGTATTGCTTATGGTATTAGGTCTGCACTGTCGAAACTCTTAACTGCCCATGGATTACAGTAAATATTGCTTTTGAGTACCACTTTTAGCATTTGAGCGCTAAAGTTTTAGTAATCAAGGATTTTCATGAGGTGAACATGAAAACATTTTTCATAGATGAAGAAAATGTAGGCTTAAAGGTACTCGAAAGCTACAAGGTATTTTTTTACCAAAAAGTATTGGTTTTTACTAAAAACCTGGCAGCAAAAAAGCTTTGTAAGAGATATTTGTTTCACTGTATTGATGATTATGCTGCAGGCTCAAACCAAGCTGATTTTTACATCATAGCTTGTTTGAGCCGCTTGTTGAGTCAGATGTCAGACAAGCAAATAGCAAGTCATACATTCACACTTGTTAGTAATGATTGCTCTCTTATCAGCGCTTTTAAACAACAATGTAATCTGTTTAAAGCGCACTTTGTTATTGAAAAGACCAAATCGATAGCAAAAACAAAGCCTGTTAATGTGAAGTCGTCAGAGATCGTGCTTGATGATCTTGCATATAAAATAATTAGTTTTCTTGATACGCCAAGATATTTCGATACTAAATTTCATCAATCCCTCGGCTGCACTCAGTCTGAATTTACTAGAGCAGTTACAAATTTGATTAATCAGAAAAAGATTGAACGAAGTCCGCTAGCAAAGAGAAAGTGGCAAAAGGTGTTAGTTAACTAGAACTGGCCCTTGCTTGAAATCATAAAACTCAATGTTTTTTGTTGAAAGCTTAAACTCAATTTCATATAACTAGTTGTAATTGAAAAGGAAGCCACTAAGGGATTGTTATGACAGAAATTGCTGCAATATATGAAAGCGAAGAGGTCGTTACTCAGACAAAAGCCGAAGAGCGCAAGCTACTGATTTTTAAATATCTGCCAGGGCCTACTGACTCGCCAATTTCAACATCAGAAATTCAGCAATTATGCGAAAAAGAATCGGGTTGCTTGGAATCATCATTACGAACCTTTGAGCGTGATTTAAAAAAGTTGCATGAGCACAGAGAGGTCGAATGTATTGTTTTTCAGCATAAAAAGCATTGGCGCTTAAGCTCTAAAAGGGCAGTATTAAAGCGCACCATGACTGTTTTAGAAGCGTTAAATTTTGTGATTCTAAAACGCTTTGCTGCGCCTTTATTACCAATGGGCAATTCGGATTACATGCAGGCGATTTTTGAACAATCTGAAGAAGTGTTAAAACAGCACAGTAAGTCATCACTTGCAGCTTGGCCTTCTAAAATTCATGTTGAAAAAAAGGGTATGCCCCTTGAAGGCCATGAACTTGATGAACAAGAATGCGAACCAATCTATAAAGCTTTGTTAGAAGAGAAGCTTTTAGAAATCAATTACTCTCGAGGTATTGAGCGCTGTGATACGAATCTGGTCACTACCGTACAACCTTTAGGTTTGGTATTTAGAAATCATACTGTTTATTTAGTTGCTCGTTATTTTAATGACCTTGAGAAAGTACGCCTCTTCTCAGTGAATCGTATCAAGGAAGCTAAGTGCCTTGAGCAAGGCTTTAAATACCCGAGCAAAAAGGTTTTTGAATTAAAGAACTATGTAGAAGCAGGACATACTGGGTTTACGTATGGTAAAAAGGTTGAAGAGATTGAGATTATCTTTAGAGGCTACGCGAAAGACTTAATCGTGCAATATCCCTATCATCCAGAAATGATTCTTGAGAGGCTGCCTGATGGTGTTAAAACCAAAGCTAAGCTGATATTCAACTATGATCTAGAAAGCTTTATTTTAGGTTTAGGTGAGCATGCTGAGGTGATTAAACCTGAGTGGGTAAGAAAGCGATTGGCTGAGCGTCTGAAACAGGCTGCTAGCCTATATGGGCGTTAATAATGATACGAAATATTCTAGTTAATAACCGCTCAGAAAGTTGGCGAATTGCGAAAAGCTTTATCGATTTCGGTGCTAAAGAATTATCTGAAAAAATAGCACAAGATGTTTTAAATAACCTCCAAATTGAAAGAGGCTCAGTGCAGTTGCAAAAGCCCATTCAATACAGCTTATTTTGGACCGGACTAAGAGATTACTGCGATAGTAATAAAATAAAACGGCGTGACCTTGATTTTATCAAGCGGGTAAAAGCCATTTACTTGAATAAATTCGCAAGCTTAGAGCAGCAAGTTTATGAATTCGCGACAAACCATAAAGATCAATCAGTGAATATTCGGCTTGATAAAACCAAGCAAAATTACATCGTTAGCGATGTATCAGAACAGCGCTTTATAAATAACTTGTACTTTACTGAATTCGACTTAGTTATCCAAACAGGCAATTACTTGTTAATTGGAGAGTTTAAAGACACACAAACCTTCGGCGCAAACTCTAAACATGTGTTAGTCCACCAGCTCGTTCGCCAATATGTTACAGCGAATATATTGTTAGGTTTAGAGGGAAGAGAGCATATTGAAGTAGTCCCATTTGTTGTTGCTGATAACCCTCAACATGTAAATAAGACCGCTCAAGTGAAGTTGCTAAAGCATTTGGGCTGGTTGGCTGGTGGGAATGTGTTTGATTGGAAGGCGTTAGACAAAAAATGAGTTACTGTACTGATTTATATAAAATTGCTTTGAAAATATAATAATTCATGAACTCACACCGACATCTTGCCATTTTAGAGCTTGTGCCGACTGGCCCAAGCTCGATCACCGTTAAGCAGCTGCAGCAAAAGTTGCGGTCAAGTGGTTTGGAACTAAATGAACGTATGTTGCAACGTGACTTACAAGCCCTCTATGAACAAAATTGTTTTGGATTAGAAAAAGATTCGCGCATTAAGCCATTTACATGGTTTATTAATCCGATTTGGCGAAGTAGTTCAAATATTATGAGTTGTGAGCAGGCTCAGCATTATCTGTTGCTAGAGCTGTTGTTACCCCAATCGCTTCCCGTTGATTTGAAAAATGATATTCGCAGTAAAGCTGAGCATGCGTTGAATAGACTGAATGGTAATAAACCCGACTGGCTTACAGGTGCGCACAATGCTTCTGTGACATTCAAAACAGATAGTAAAGTCATTGAGCAAATAGAGCATGCAATAAAATACAAACGCGCTGTAAGTGCCGAAGTTTGTCGCACTATTTATGATGATGCGTATTGGTTGCAGTTCAATGAATTGAGCTTCTACGATTTGAGAGAAGAAAGTGGTGTTTTAATGGCGAGCTTTATGGTCGGCACACTGCATGATAAGTGCTATCAAATCCCACTTTATCGAGTTCGTCATGTCAAAATACTCCAAAAGCAACGGCGTGAGCCTTCACCCGAACAAATCAGCTCTTTGCGCTTAGCGATCAACAAAGGAAAACGAGAGACTGAAATTAACTTAGTCATTAAAGTACCAGAACAATCGGTTGTGAATTTAGGGTTTATTGAGTTTGGTGAGCTGATAAATAAACAAACTCTTGAAGGAGAAATGTCACTATTAACTTTCAAAGTGACAGAGACGAGACAACTGTTAGAGCGGCTATTAAAAGCTGCGGACTGGTTAGAAGTCGTGGAGCCAGTCTCACTTCGTCAGCACATAATCCATAAGCTGAAACAAGCACACCTTAATTACTCACTGTAAATCGGCTGCGTCAAATTTTGACGTAGCTGGTTGTTATGCTACTTGCTAATAGTAAGGAGCAGTTTATGT
>CAYZOE010000137.1:0-9029 GCA_964479805.1 uncultured Pseudoalteromonas sp.
GACCCCTTGGACCCAAACCAAGTGCGCTACCAAACTGCGCTAATCGCCGATAATAAGTAAATTTTTCTAAGAAGTGGTCGGCGATGCAGGATTTGAACCTGCGACCCCTTGGACCCAAACCAAGTGCGCTACCAAACTGCGCTAATCGCCGATAATAGAGTATGTAGATGGGGCGACTGATGGGGCTCGAACCCACGACAACCGGAATCACAATCCAGGGCTCTACCAACTGAGCTACAGCCGCCACTACATAAAGACTAAAATAAGAATGGCGCACCCTGAAGGATTCGAACCTTCGACCGACGCCTTAGAAGGGCGTTGCTCTATCCAGCTGAGCTAAGGGCGCAAACTCGAAGCAAACATCAATGATGTCACTTTTCTTATTTTAAAGTGGTCGGCGATGCAGGATTTGAACCTGCGACCCCTTGGACCCAAACCAAGTGCGCTACCAAACTGCGCTAATCGCCGATACTTCTGTTATCTACGAGAGTCCTCGTTGACAACGGGGTGCATAATAGTGATTTGACCGATTGAGGTCAAACATTTTTTTTAGAAAATATTTTAACTGCCTATTTTTACTTCAAAATGATGAATAAATAGCAAGAAATGATGAAAAACAAACAGTTTGCAGTAATTTTTACTTTGTTCATAAAACTATATATTACTATAAAGGTGATTCTTACCTTGGCGAATTAAGGCATTTCTGAGAAAATACGTTCTTAGTGTTGCAATCAATTGATTGTAACAAAATACAAAGTAACCCCATAATGACACTTTGTATGATTCGTTCAAGTTTATAACCCCAATAAGGTCAATCATGACGGCAAACATAATTGATGGAAAGGCAATCGCCAAACAAGTTCGTACTAATGTTGCACAGCGTGTTGCTGAGCGTGTAGAACAAGGTTTAAGAGCGCCTGGTCTTGCAGTAGTTTTAGTAGGCCAAGATCCTGCTAGTCAAGTTTACGTAGGTTCAAAACGTAAAGCCTGTGAAGAAGTGGGTTTTGTCTCTAAGTCTTACGATTTACCAGGCGACACCACAGAAACAGAACTACTTGAGTTAGTAGACACGCTAAACAATGACCCTGAGGTCGATGGCATTCTGGTGCAATTACCTCTGCCTGAAGGATTAGACGCAGAAAAAGTACTTGAACGTATTACACCACATAAAGATGTTGATGGATTCCACCCTTATAATGTTGGTCGCCTAGCACAACGTATGCCTGCACTTCGCCCTTGTACACCGAAAGGTATTATCACTTTGCTCGATTCCACGGGTGTGAGATATAAAGGTATGCACGCAGTTGTGGTTGGCGCTTCAAATATCGTTGGTCGTCCAATGTCACTAGAACTTTTACTTGCTGGTTGTACTACAACAGTTTGCCACAAGTTCACGCAAGATTTAGAGGCACATGTTCGTCGCGCAGATCTACTCGTTGTCGCAGTCGGTAAGCCTGAATTTATTCCGGGTGACTGGGTTAAAGAAGGTGCTATCGTTATCGATGTCGGTATTAATCGATTAGAGTCAGGCAAACTAGTTGGTGATGTGCAGTACGGCATCGCTGAAGAAAAAGCGAGCTTTATTACCCCGGTTCCAGGTGGTGTCGGTCCAATGACTGTAGCAAGCTTAATCGAAAATACGCTTGAAGCTTGTGAAAAATACAACAGCTAAAATCTGTTATGCAAAAAAACGCCACTTTTAGTGGCGTTTTTTGTTTATATAACTGTTATACCGATTTCTGAGCTTGAATAGGTCCATGCTCAAGATTTACATGCGGGTTTTGGCCTCGCTGTCTTAACAGATGATCCATTAAAGTAATCGCTAACATGGCTTCTGCAATTGGAATAGCACGAATACCCACACATGGGTCGTGACGACCCTTAGTGATCATCTCTACTGACTCATTTTGTGTGTTAATGCTTTGACCCGGTATGGTAATGCTTGAGGTTGGCTTAAGTGCAATAGATGCGACAATATCTTGCCCTGTTGAAATACCGGCTAATACACCACCTGCGTGATTGCTGGTAAAACCTTCTGGTGTTAACTCGTCACGATGCTCAGAGCCTTTTTGCTCTATCACATCAAAACCATCCCCAATTTCAACGCCTTTTACAGCATTAATGCTCATTAATGAATGGGCAATTTCAGCATCAAGTCGGTCAAATACTGGCTCGCCTAACCCTACTGGCACATTTTTCGCTACCACTGTCACTTTCGCGCCTATAGAGTCTCCCTGCTTTTTCAAGTCGCGCATATATTCGTCTAGCGACTCTAGTTTTGTGTCATCTGGAAAAAAGAATGGGTTTGTTTCTACTATTGACCAATCGAACTTTTCAGCTTTGATAGGACCCAATTGTGACAAACAAGCATTGATTTCAATATCATGAAATTGTTTTAGGTACTTTTTAGCAATGGCTCCTGCAGCAACACGGATTGCGGTTTCTCGAGCTGAAGAGCGACCACCACCACGATAATCACGGTGACCGTATTTATGCCAATATGTATAGTCGCCATGACCAGGGCGAAACACTTCCGCAATTTTACTGTAGTCTTTCGAACGTTGATCGGTATTTTCAATTAACAGACCAATGCTAGTTCCTGTTGTTTTACCTTCAAAAACGCCCGATAAAATTTTAATTTCATCACCTTCACGTCTTTGCGTGGTATAACGACTTTGACCTGGTTTACGTCTGTCTAGGTCGAACTGCATATCCGCTTCTGTTAACTCTAGTCCTGCGGGAACGCCATCAACAACGCCCCCCAATGCGACCCCATGGCTCTCGCCAAAGGTACTGACCTTAAAAAGTTGGCCAATGCTATTACCTGCCATTATTCACCCTCATTCCAAATGACATTTAAAAAAACTGATTAACAATTATAATTAATCAGTAAAATACTTGACGAGTTGTTGCTTTGAAATCATAAACACGCCTAATCCACCATTCTCAAACTCTAACCATGTAAATGGCGCGTTTGGATATAGTGCATCCATATGTACCATAGAGTTACCTACTTCAACAAATAATAAACCGTTATCAGTGAGATGTTCTGCAGCTTCTTGCAAGATAACACGAGTCACATCTAAGCCATCTTCTCCTGATGCTAAACCGAGCTCTGGTTCATGGTGGAACTCTTCTGGTAAATCAGACATATCTTCGGCATCGACATACGGTGGGTTTGCGACAATTAGGTCATATTTTTGACCCGGTACACCACTGAAAACATCAGATTGGATCGCAAACACCTGCTCTTGCATCATATGCTCAGTAATATTTATATCTGCCACTTCTAGAGCATCAAAAGAAATATCAACCGCATCCACTTGTGCATATTCAAACGCTTTTGCCAATGCAATCGCTATACATGCAGAACCAGTACACATATCGAGAATACGCGTTACTTTTGCAGGCTCAGTGATCCAGGGTGCAAATTGCTTTTTGATCATTTCTGCAAATGGTGAACGTGGAACAAGTACGCGCTCATCCACATAAAAAGGCAAACCGCCAAACCAAGCCTGATTAGTCAGATATGGAACCGGTGTTCTGTCATTTACACGCGCTAAAATATAGCCCATTAAATGCTGCTTTTCGCTACTGGTCAAACGCGCATTTAATAACTCTTTTGGTGTATCGAGTGGCAAGTTTAAAACGGGTAAAACAAGACTTACAGCCTCATCCCAGGCATTGTCGGTACCATGACCGTAAAACAGCCCATTATTCACAAACTGGGTTGTTGTCCAACGTAACCAGTCTTGAATCGTGAATAGTTCAGAACACGCTTCTTGCGCCAACTCATCTGTAATTTGTAACTCTGTCATACAGTACTCAATAATTTGACAATAATTCTGCGGCCATTGTAGCCGTTTTTCAGCTAGGTTTTTATGCTTTTTTTATTTAGAATGAGACAATGAATAAAGATAAATCACACATAAGCATGCAAGACGACGACATAGACCTATTTCGTCAGTCAATTTCAGGTGCCACAAAGATAAAACAAGATACTGTGCAATTTAAACGTGATAACACCCCGTTTAAAGGTAAAACTGTTGCTGAACAAACTAAGCAACATAAAGCGGAGTTTTATTTTTCTGACGAATATATCCCAGATATCGACACCCACGGCACAGTAAATTATGTGCGCGAAGGTGCTGATAAATTCTTAGCTAAACAATTACGACGTGGTGATATTGCGCCTGAGTTAATTTTAGATTTGCATGGTTTAAGTAAAGACAGCGCAAAAGAAGAGCTTGCTGCTTTAATTCATGCCTGTAAAAAACAACATCATTATTGCGCCTGTGTTGTGCATGGTATTGGTGAACATATCCTCAGACATAAAGTGCCACAATATTTAGTTCAGCACCCAGATATTTTAGCAATGCACCAAGCCCCTCTTGAGTATGGTGGTAAAGGTGCAGTGTTGATTTTAATTGATATTCCCGAGTCTGATATTTATAGACGCTAATCAGACCCTTAAAAAGTCATTTCAAACTAGCTAATAGGATGTTAATTAGTTACATTAATGTCCTTATTTTGGTTAAATAAAGTAGTATGAATCATGAATGAGCTTCTCAGTGCAGATCTCGCTATTCTGCTTGTTGAGCCCTCGGCAACACAAAGAAAAATTATTGCAAAAGAGCTTGAATCAGAAGGTGTGACTAATATCGACTTTGCAGACACGGTCTCGTCTGCTAAAGGTTTTTTAGAAAAGCATAAGCCTGATCTAGTCATATCAAGCCTTCACTTAAGTGATGGCAGCGCCCTTGATATTCAACAATATATTTCAGACATTCATCCTGAACAGCCAATCCCCTTTATGTTGGTTTCAAGTGAAACACGTAAAGCTCAGCTTGAAGCATTTAAACAATCAGGTGTAGTGGCAATCTTGCCAAAGCCTTTCACTAAGATGCATCTTGGTCGCGCGCTCAACGCAACTTTAGACTTACTATCTCCGCAAGAGCTTGAACTTGAGCTTTATGATGTGCAAGATTTGCGTATCCTTATTGTTGATGACTCACGGCTCGCAAGAAATCACATTCGCCGTGTGCTCTCTAATTTAGGGGCAAGCCGTTTTACTGAAGCTGAAGATGGTGAAGATGCGATCAACTTTTTAAATGAACAGATGTTTGACCTTATTGTCACAGACTTTAATATGCCAAATGTAAACGGCCAAGAATTAGCTGAGTATATTCGTAACTCAGGTGAGCACTCTCATATCCCAATCTTAATGGTGACATCTGAAGCCAATGATACCCACCTTGCAAACATTTCACAGTCTGGTGTGAACGCATTATGCGACAAACCTTTTGAACCTGAATTGGTTAAGCAATTACTGCACTCAATCTTAGAGCAAGATTAACTAAAACTTAGTTTTTTTAGCCACTTCTTTTTGGTGAAAATAATCAACTGTTATTTTCACCAATCTTTCTTAAAAATTAAATCAAGTAAAAACAGGCGCTTAAATTATTTTTATTGATTGGCACAACCTTTGTAATAGTTATTACGACTAACTAATTATACAAAGGAGAACGTCATGAACTCACTCGTTAAAGCAACATTAATCAGCACCGTATTATTTACAGCGTCTTCAGTACAGGCCAATGAAAACCCAATTACAGCTGAAATTAACAACTTGATTTCAAATGCAATTAGCTCAAGTATCAAAGAAGTTAAGAGAAATACTATAGAGACAGCATCTAAAGTATTGAAATCAGAATCTGATAAGCATGCTAAAAAAGTAGTTAAAAACAACAAGGAAGAAAATAATGGCTAATGAATTAACGCTAGTGAGTCTGTTGGCAACCCCTGTGATCAGCCTGTTTGCCGTTTATTTAAGTGTTGAACTATTCAAACGCGTTGGCCAGTTAAATTTATGGGGGTAAGTAAATGCCTTGCATACTTTACTCCCAAACGACACTATTTCACTATTTTTCGCAGGCACAAAAAAGCCCGCACTTGCGGGCTTTTAAAAACTTCAGGGCTAAATTATAGCTCGCCTTCGTTCTCAGCTAGGAACTTAGCAACACCCTCAGGGCTTGCGTCCATACCTGATTTACCTTCAGTCCAACCTGCAGGACATACTTCACCGTGCTCTTCATGGAATGCTAGCGCGTCAACCATGCGAAGCATTTCGTCAATGTTACGACCTAGAGGAAGATCGTTAACTACTTGGTGACGTACGTTACCTTCAGCATCGATTAAGAATGAACCACGGAAAGCAACACCCGCTTCTGGATGCTCTACATCGTATGCTTGACAGATTTCGTGCTTAACGTCAGCAACTAAGTCGTACTTAACTGGACCAATACCACCTTCGTTTACTGGTGTGTTACGCCATGCATTGTGAGAGAATTGAGAATCGATAGAAACACCGATAACTTCAACACCACGCTTTTGGAACTCGTCGTAACGCTTGTCGAAAGCAATTAGCTCTGAAGGACAAACGAACGTGAAATCTAGTGGGTAAAAGAATACAACCGCTTTTTTACCTTTGATACGCTCGTGTAGATTATAACCTTCTACGATCTCACCGTTACCTAATACTGCTGCTGCTGTAAAGTCAGGTGCCTTGCGGCCTACTAATACACCCATGGTTTTCTCCAATTAGTTAGGGTTATATCCAATGCAAAATGACAATATCAATTTGCTTTGACACTTATTATTGAGGCTAGTTATAAAAAAACAACCCCAATTAAAAATTTTTACAAGTTTATGAGGACACTCAAAAAATTGAAAATCAAATAAACCGATGGCTACTATCTGTTTTTTTGATGGGTAGAGATTCAGGCACAAAAAAAGCCCCTATGGGCTTTTTTCAGTCAATAGAAACCAATAAAATTTAATCCATAATATCTGACGGCATATCACCGCGGATCTGCTGCCAAATCTCACCACTTTGATGACCGTATTTTCTTAGTAGAGAAATTGAACCATCGAAGTCGCCTTTTTCAGCCAGTGCAATGAGGTCTAAATAAAATTGTTTTGCCAGTGCGCGAGTGCGAGGATCTGAGAAGTAATGGCCACCAATCTTAGAGTAAAGGCCTTTGAAGCCATTAAGAACAAGTACATAAATTCGATTATTACCTGCTAACGCTAACTGGTGGTGAACTTGATAATCATAGTCAGCAAAAGCTTGAGCTGTGTCTTCAAGCTCTTTACTTTTTTCTAAAAACTCAATAATGGCTTGAGGATTTACTTTAATTGCTGCACGCGTATAAATTGCGCTGATATTTGTACGTGCTGATAAAAGCTGATCAGTCAGCTCTGGCATTTTATCTTCATCAAGACGCGCTAACGTCTCAAGAATATTTAAACCTGAAGTTTCCCAAAAATTATTTACGCGAGTCGGTTTACCATGTTGAATCGTCAACCAACCATCACGCGCTAAGCGTTGTAATACTTCTCGTAACGTTGTGCGAGTTACGCCAATCAGCTCAGAGAGTTCTCTTTCAGCTGGTAATATTGAACCTGGTGGAAATTCACCATTCCAAATAGATTCAACAATATACTCCTCAGCAAATCCCGCTGGGCTTTTAGCTTTAAAAATTCTCATCTAACACCGCTCTAATCTTGGCAACTGCAATTTAATCCACTGATTGTACCAGATGCTTTGCAACTAACAAGTAAAGAAATCGCCCTGTTTTTGTGTGGCGAGTGACATTTAAATTGAGACTTTACGGCAGGTTGAGAATTTAGCTATTACAACTGGAAATAAGGCTTTTAAGAAATATAAAACAAGTAAGTAATCTAAGATTCATTGGCCCTAGTGGATATATGAAAAGTAGGTTTAATTTATTCGTTAAAAGAAAAAACTCCTCTCTAGTTGAAACAGAGTAAGGGGCTTAGGTAATCCCTGCTAATGACCAATGCAAAACCCAATCACTTTCAGCAGCAAGTCCAAACTAGACTAGCATCAAATCCAATATAAATGAGCTCCCCATTCCCACTCTATTCAGCAAGTTAACCATACCTGCAATAACGTGACAGCCATAATTAAATTATCAAAAAATGAGCGACCAATGCCAGCATATTGATATTTTTACGTCAAAAGCGACTCTGCGTACTATTTTTTACTTTACTCTGGATTTCGGTGTTATTTTAAAGAGACTGAACATGGTTTTGCTTACCTTGTCAGCATTTTAGTGTTTAGGATTAAACCTTATTTTAACCCAACAGCTTTTCACAATGACTGATACCAGTTCGCCGTTTTACTTCTAAATGCGTGTAGTAGCCATCAAGTTTATTAGGCCGCCCTACAGCCCCTTTGAACACCTTGGTAAATTGCGTGGTGAGCTTTAGCCAGTTTTCAGGCGCTATCTTTAATCGCTCTAAGATTGGAAGGCTGCGTTGCTCTATATAACCGCGTTTGTCTGCTCGCATGCATCGCCCTGTTAGTTCAACTAACTCTAAGTATGACTTTAGCTCAAAGGGCAAACCTTTTGGCATGTGTTTTCTGGGTCTGCCTGCAAAACGGATGAGTTGCTTAGGTTGTTTTACCTCTTTCGCGGCTTTAATTCGCTTTTGCACGCTAGTGTGGTTAGAATCTTCTGGGGTTTTTGCCATTTTTGCTCTAATCGGGTTTAAGTCTACATAAGCCATGCAGGCAGCCAGTGCTGCTTCATCAAGGAGCGCTTGAGATTTAAAGCGCCCTTCCCAAAACCGACCTGTGCAGTTATCTTCTTTGTTCGCTTTTCTGGCTATATCCTCATTCAGTACCCGCATAAACCAACTGATATCCGCCAGTCGTTCACGATAATCGGCAATGGTACGATTTAAAAAGAACTGTTGGGCCTTATCTAGCTTGTCCCCTTGCAAATATTTTTGGGTAAGTAGTGTGCCTTTAAACAACTTGTGCCAACGAATAAGAATCGCCTTATCATTCAATCTATTGGCTTTTGCATCATCCACATACAATACAACATGGGTATGATTATTCATAACGGCATATGCGCACACATCAATACAAAATACTTGAGCTAATTCAAGTAGCTTATCTTCTACCCATTGTCTGCGATGCTCATAGCTTTTGCCGG
>CAYZOE010000138.1:0-4616 GCA_964479805.1 uncultured Pseudoalteromonas sp.
GTACCTAAAAGGTAGTGGGCTGTTTTATAGTTTGCAGACCAGTCACGCATGGCTTCATTTACAGCATCCTTTAACGTGCCAGAACCTGCAGTTACAGGGATCACTTCGGCACCCATTAAACGCATTCTGAATACATTTGGCTGTTGACGCTCAACGTCTTTTGCACCCATGTAAACACGGCATTTCAATCCAAGTAGGGCACAGGCGAGTGCTGTTGCCACACCATGTTGACCTGCACCTGTTTCGGCTATTACTTCTTTTTTACCCATGCGCTTAGTAAGCAATGCTTGGCCAAGTACTTGGTTGGTTTTATGTGCACCACCGTGGAGTAAATCTTCACGCTTTAAATACAGTTTTACTTTTGGGTTTGTAACTAAATTACGCGTAAGCGTTAACGGCGTCGGACGGCCCGCGTACTCGTTTAATAGCTTTGTAAATTCAGCCTGAAATTCAGGATCATTTTGTGATTTATTAAATTCACCTTCAAGCTGCTTTAGTGCAGGGACGAGTAGTTCGGGTACAAACATACCACCGAAATCGCCAAAATATGCTGCGTTATTCATTTCCACCTCAATAACCTCTAATGTTTTTAAAAGCATCTGCAATTTTTTGCGAACACTTTTTACCAGGGCTAAGTTCAACCCCTGAATTCAAATCTAGTCCTTGTGCGCCTGTATAAGCTGCATCAAGTACATTTTCTGCGTTTAAACCGCCAGCTAACATAAAGCTGTTTGCGCCCTTTTCAGCCAGTAATGACCAATCAAAAACTTCACCTGTGCCACCAAATCCTGCAGAGGTTTTAGTATCGTACAAATGTTTATCTACTCCTGAGATTGGTTCAGGTAGTACATCTGTTACACCTTGTGCTTTCCATATTTGGCAAGTTACAGGTAATTTTGCGCGCAGCGCTTCAATATAGGGTTTATCTTCATTGCCGTGTAACTGCACGGCGGCAAGCTTCAGTGTTTGCGCAATTTCACTGACTTGTTCTAGGTCTTCGTTAACGAATACACCAACATACTTTAAAGGTGCACTATCAATGACGGCTTTCGCGCAGTCAATGTCAACGTAGCGGGGCGATTTAGAGGCGAAGATAAGGCCGCCGTAAATAGCCCCTGCGTTAAAAGCCGCTTGGGCGTCCTGAGAACGCGTTAAACCACAAACTTTATTTTCACCCAGAATAAGACGACGGCAAGCAACTTCTAAGCATTGCTCAGCCATAATAGAGCTGCCCACTAAGAAACCATTACAAAGTGGTGCTAGACGCTTCACATCTTGATGGGTGTAAATACCTGATTCAGAGATCACAACTTTGCCATCAGGAATTAGCTTTCTGAGCTTCTCTGTTGTCGCTAAATCTGTGCTCAAATCACGTAAGTTGCGGTTATTAATACCGATAATTTCAGCATTCAGATCAAGTGCGCGGTGCACCTCTTCTTCATTGCTGACTTCGGTTAAGATTGACATATTCAGTGACTTTGTCACCTTGGCAAGGTGTACATATTGCGCATCATCAAGTACTGATAGCATAAGCAAAATGGCGTTACCACCATGTAAGCGCGCCAGATAAACCTGATACTCGTCGATAAAGAAGTCTTTACAAATAAGCGGTTGCTCAACTTTCTTGCTGACATACGTAAGGTAATCAAAACTACCCTGAAAATATTTTTCATCGGTTAACACACTGATGCATGTGGCATATTTGCCATATACGTCAGTGATTTCATCAAGATTAAAGTTATCTCTAATCAAGCCCTTTGATGGCGATGCCTTCTTACACTCTAAAATAAACTGTGTGCCTGATGCTGCCAGTGCCGCTTGAAAATCTCTGTCACTTGGCACAAGGTCGTTAATAAAAGAGTCCAGTGGTTTTTGTTGTTTTCTTAGAGCGACTTCTTGCTGTTTATCTGCAACGATTTTTTCTAATACGTTAGCCATTGCTTACCTCAACGATCTCTTTTAGTTTGTCTGCTGCTTTACCTGACTTTAAAACTGTTAATACTTGCTGTGTGGCGGCTTTAAAATCAGCAGCCAAATTATGCATGACCAATAATGCAGCGACGTTTACTGCAATGGCGGCATTGTGTGCATCAGGTGCTGAGCCATTTAAAATCTCAATACTTGCTTTGGCATTGTATTTTGGCGTATCCCCAGCGATTTGGTCTAATGAATAATGTTCAACGCCAAAATCCTCAACGGTTAAGGTGTATTCTTTAATGTCACCATCAACCAACTCAGCTACATGGGTTGTGCCATGTAGGGCAATTTCATCTGTGCCTTCACCATGTACTATCATTGCTCGCTCAGTACCGAGAGTCTTTAAAGTCTCAGCCATCGGGCGGCATAAACTTTTATCATACACACCCAGTAACTGCACTTGTGGGGCAGCAGGGTTAGTCAATGGGCCTAAAATATTAAAAATTGTACGAGTTTTTAACGTGGTACGAACTGGCATCGCATGTTTTACACCCAAGTGATAAAGCGGCGCGAATAAGAAAGTGAAGCCGGTTTCTTTTAAACATACACTGGCTTGCTCAGGCGTCATTTCAATATTAATGCCCAGAGTTCTGAGTAAATCCGCAGAGCCTGATTTACTCGATACACTGCGATTGCCGTGTTTCACTAAATTTATACCACATGCCGCAGCCACAATTGCCGCTGTGGTGCTGACATTGATGGTATTTGAACCATCGCCACCTGTGCCACAGCTATCAGCACAAACAAGATTATGTGCGTTGAAAGCAGTAGCATGATCACGCATGGCTTTTGCTGCGCCAGCAATCTCTTGTGCCGTTTCTTTTTTAATTTTTAATGCTATCAGTGCAGCGGTGAGTTCAATTTCAGATACTTCACCTTGCATAACTAGATCGAAGAAGCTATTTGATTGCTCAAATGTTAAGTCTTGTTGTTCAAGTAATAGATTTAAACTGTCCATGTTGGCTCCTATTGTGTTAAGTAGTCGATACTTTGTTTTAATAACTGAGCACCGTCTGGGGTAAGAATAGACTCAGGGTGAAATTGATAGCCGATCACCTTATCTTCAGAGTGATAAATAGCCATCGGAATAGTGTCGTATTTGGCAATCACTTTTAAGCACTCAGGAACATGAGTCGCCATTAAAGAGTGGTAACGCGCAACCGGGAAGCGTTTGCCAATACCTGCAAATACAGGGTGGTCGTCAGCTTCAATAATCGAAGACTTACCATGAACTGTTTCACCTGCATGACCAACAGTTCCGCCATAGCTTTGTGTTAAAGCTTGTTGGCCTAAACAAATTCCCAGCATAGGGAATTGGCCTTTAGCGACTTCAATTAGCTCTAACAAACAGCCTGCTTGAGCTGGGTTACCTGGGCCTGGCGATAACACTAAAATTAACGGTACAGTTTCTTGCTGCATTTTGGCGAAGATTTTTTCAGCGGAGATATTGTTACGGTAAACCACTAAATCTAGGCCTAGTAGCGTCAGTTCATCAACAAGGTTGTAGCTGAATGAATCAAAGTTATCTAAAAAATATACTTTTGTGTTGTTAGGCATTAGCAGGCTCCTTGATACGTAGATTGCACGGCTTTTATAACGGCTTGAGCTTTAGCACGCGTTTCATCTGCTTCTGATTGTGGATCAGAGTCATACACAACGCCTGCACCAGCTTGCACGTAAGCGGTACCGTTTTTTACGAATGCAGAGCGTATAACGATACATGAGTCCATTGCGCCATCGCCTGTTAAGTAGCCAACTGCACCACCATAGCTGCCCCTGCGATGTCTCTCTATCTGGCGAACTAGCTCTGCGGCTTTTACTTTAGGTGCGCCTACTAGTGTGCCCATGTTCATACAGGCTTGATAGGCATGTAATGCGTCTAAATCTGGTTTCAATTGACCTACAACGCGAGATACTAAATGCATGACCTGAGAGTAGCGGTCTACTTTTAGCAGTTCTTTTGCGTGGCGTGTGCCTGCAACACTAATTCGCGCTACGTCATTACGTGCTAAATCAACCAGCATTAGGTGCTCTGCACGCTCTTTTTGATCGTTTCGAAGTTCAAGTTCAATACGGCTGTCTAAATCTGGGTTTATGTTGCCATCTGCAAACTTACCGCGAGGGCGCGTGCCTGCAATAGGGTAAACTTCAACTTGATTGCTGTTGACGCAATATTTCAATGCCGATTCAGGTGAGGCACCAAACAAAACAAAAGACTCATCTCGCATATAAAACATATACGGACTTGGATTTTGCTTTTTAAGTTGCTGGTAAGCTGCTAGTGGCTGAGCACAAGGTAAAGAGAATGTACGAGAAGGCACAACTTGGAAAATATCACCATTGATAATGTTTTGCCTTAAAGTTTTGACTTGCTGAAAGTAAGTTTCATCGTCAATGTTTACTGTTACTTCAGACTGGCCTTCATTTGGCGCTGCTAAATACGGCGTTAAATTATCACAACGCGTATTCAGCTCTTCTAGCTGTTTACCAACTTCAAAACAGTTGGCATGAACTTCTGGTCCGTTAAAAACATTACCAATTAACTCAGTTGTTTGGGCTTGGTGATCGATTAATACCAGGGTTTCTGCTAAGTAAAACACATAGTCAGGACAGTCATTATCACCGTCTGGGACGTCAGG
>CAYZOE010000138.1:4716-9015 GCA_964479805.1 uncultured Pseudoalteromonas sp.
ATGTAATCGCGCCGTTGTCTTATACTCGTCACTTCCCCTGGTGTTGTCGTAATATGACTAAAAATCAAAACCTCATTCCCCATAATAAAAAACCCCCGCCAGTGTTAACTTGCGGGGGTTGTGTAACAGATACAACAATGCCGTCCCGCTAGTTCAGGCGCCACCACCAAGAGTGTGTGTTGATATTGTTGTTAATCATGTTTGTATTCCAAAAAATTTAGATATAAAAAAACCCGCATTTGTGTGCGGGTTTTGAAATCGTATAGATACGACAAAGCGCCCGCAATGTTACGAGTGCCACCACCAGATTTTGTTTTTAGTTAATGTTTTCATATCAGGTATATGTCGAATCAATTTATGTACACAGTAAACCTTATCGGAACGAGCGAGTCAAGCTAAAAAGTTGCAAAAACATTAAAAATATAAAGTATACAAAATTTAATAAGGCGTATTAGTGATATAATCCGACCCGTTGACACGAACATGAATAATAATGAAGAGAAATAAACTTGATAAAATATGATTTACACAGTCATAGCACCTTTTCTGATGGTCGTTTAAGCGTGGGCGCATTACTTGAGCGAGCAACAGAAAAGGGCGTTGATGTTTTAGCCCTCACCGATCACGATACCGTTGCGGGTGTTGAACCTGCAAAGCAATTTATAGCTGACCGAGATTTAAATTTAGAGCTAGTGGCAGGGGTTGAAATTTCGACAAAATGGGAGAGTTTTGAAATCCATATTGTCGGCTTATCTATAGATATTGAAAATACTCATCTTCTTAATTTACTGACTGAGCAACAAAGCAAACGTGAAGCACGAGCACAAGAGATTGGTCGACGCCTAGTTAAAAAAGGCTATGAAGACATTTATGAGCAGGCTAAAACATTGGCAAAAGATGCTGAAATCACTCGAGCACACTTTGCACAAGCGTTAGTCGAACGCGGTGTAGCTAAAAACATTCAAGGTGTGTTTAAAAAGTTTTTAGCCAGAGGCAAAACGGGTTATGTACCAAGCAATTGGTGTGATATGACAACTGCCATTAAAGCAATTCAGGCGGCTGGTGGCGTTTCTGTGTTGGCGCATCCTGGTCGATATCAAATGTCTAATAAGTGGCTACGTAAATTACTTAATGAATTTAAACTTGCAGGTGGACAGGCAATGGAAGTCGCTTTACCGCAACAAGCACCAAGCGAAAGACAGTTTTTAGGGCAATTAAGCCAAGAGTTTGATCTACTCGCGAGTCAAGGTTCAGATTTTCATTATCCTATGCCTTGGTCAGATCTCGGAAAAAACCTATACTTACCAAAAGATTGCCAAGCTGTTTGGCAGTTTTGGCAAGACGCACAGGAGTGTAACTAATGAGCCAATTTTTTCATATTCACCCAGAAAACCCGCAGGCACGCTTAATTAAACAAGCGGTCGAAATTATTCAAAAGGGTGGGGTGATAGTCTACCCGACCGACTCAGGTTATGCACTCGGCTGCAGTATTGGTAACAAACAAGCGAAAGAGCGAATTGAGCGTATTCGCGGTATTGAAAAACACCACAACTTTACACTTGTCTGTCGAGATTTATCAGAACTGGCAACGTATGCCCGTGTAGATAATCAAATTTTTCGCTTAATAAAAAACAATACGCCAGGGCCTTATACCTTTATTTTTAAAGGCACAAAAGAAGTACCTAAGCGTTTATTAAACGAGAAGAAAAAGACCATTGGTATGCGTGTAACCGATAACCCAATTGCCGCAGCGTTACTTGAAGAGCTCAATGAGCCACTTATGTCATGTTCCTTGATTTTACCTGGTGAGCAATTTACCGAGTCAGATCCAGATGACATTCGCATGAGCCTAGAAAAGCAGGTAGATCTAATTATTCATGGTGGTTATCTAATTGAACAAGCAACTACCGTGATTGATTTCTCTGACGATGACATCATGATCCTCCGCGAAGGGTGCGGTGACGTTACGCCGTTTCAATAGCCATCAAAATAGTCATTAAATGAGTAACTCTGCGCCATTGGCCTTTCTTCATGGTGAAGCCGTTTTAGAAAAGCCAGAAGACTTATATATACCGCCTGATGCCCTTAAAGTGATATTAGAAAGCTTTGAGGGACCGCTCGATCTACTTTTATATCTTATTAAACGCCATAAACTCGATATTTTGCAACTGCCAATCCATAGTATTACTAAACAATATGTAAGCTATGTTGAGCTGATGAAAGACTTACAGCTCGAATTGGCAGGGGAATACTTAGTGATGGCAGCGTTATTGGCACAAATTAAGTCGCGCATGTTGTTACCGACCCATGAAGAGCTTGAAGAAGAAGCCGATCCGCGTGCTGAATTAGTCAAGCGTTTGCAAGAATATGAACAGTTCAAAATTGCGGCAGAAACATTAAAAGAGCAGCCTCATGTAGGAAAAAATTTCTTTATAGCAAATGCTAAGTTTATCGATAATGCACTTGATGAAGAAAAATTACCTGATTTAAGTTTAAAAGAGTTAGTACTTGCATTTGGTCAAGTGATGGCAAGGGTAAAAACACTCGCTCACCATCAAATATCAAGTGAAGTTTTGTCTACCCGTGAACGTATGTCGCGAATCCTTCGCCACCTTTCAGAAAATAATGGTCCGTGTGCCTTTGTCACTCTGTTTGATTTTGCTGAAGGGCGCCAAGGCGTGGTGGTGACATTTATAGCAATGCTTGAACTTATCAAAGAACAGTTAGTCACTTTTACTCAAATTACTCCACAATCAGAGATTTATTTATCTTTAAAACTACAAGAGTAACCGAACCTCTGTCATAATATTGCCTTGTGTTTGCAATTGTAGATTAATATGGCTTTTAAGCGTCTTAGTGATGAACAACTCGTTGAGCTAGTCGAAGCAGCGATTTTTGTTTCTGAGAAGCCATTAAGTAAACGTCGTCTTCAAGAAACCGTTCTACAAGATTTCAATATTTCTGCTAAAAGATTAGTCCAAGCAATAGAATCACTGGCTGAGCACTATTCAACAAGAGGTATCCAGTTGGTTGAAGTGGCCTCTGGTTATCGCTTTCAAGCAGGGCCTTCTTTGGCTGAGCCATTAAGTAAATTATGGCCTGAAAAAGCGGTGAAATACTCTCGAGCGACCATAGAAACTCTAGCCTTGATAGCCTATCGCCAACCCATTACCCGAGGTGAGATAGAGCAGGTAAGAGGGGTTGCTGTGAGCAGTAATATAATGAAAAGTTTATTAGAGCGTGAATGGATAACGATTGTTGGGCAAAAAGATGTGCCTGGTAAACCTGCGCTATATGCAACCACAAAACAATTTTTAGATTATTTTTCTTTATCTGGTTTAGAACAGCTGCCTAATTTACCTGAGCAACAAGAAGTAAAACTAGAACAGATATTGAGTGATCCTTCTGTGAGAGAACCATCCTAATGAGTGAAAAGTTACAAAAAGTATTGGCCCGTGCTGGTGTGGGTTCACGCCGTGAAATGGAAAAATACATTGACTCTAATCGTGTCAGCGTCAACGGTAAAGTGGCACGTTTAGGCGACCGTGTTGAAGAAAATGCGGTTATCCGCGTGGACGGTCATGTTGTGAAAATTGAGCAGCAAGAAGAACGTGTTTGTCGTGTTTTAATGTATCACAAGCCTGAGGGCGAACTATGTACGCGTAAAGATCCTGAAGGTCGCCGAACGGTTTTCGATAGACTACCTCGTTTAGAAGGCGACCGTTGGATTGCAATTGGTCGTTTAGATATAAATACCTCAGGTTTATTGTTATTTACCAACGACGGTGAGTTAGCGAATCGTTTAATGCACCCTAAATATGAAGTGGAGCGTGAGTATTCTGCACGTGTATTTGGTGAGGTAACCAATCAGACATTGAGTACCTTAACTAAAGGGGTTGAATTGGAGGATGGCCCAGCTAAGTTCTTAAAAATTAAGCCTATGGGCGGTGAGGGCATTAACAAGTGGTTCAACGTTACGCTAACTGAAGGCCGTAATCGTGAAGTACGTCGTTTATGGCAATCTCAAGATGTAGAAGTTTCTCGTCTAATTCGTATCCGTTACGGTAAATTAGAGCTTAACAAACGTCTACCTCAAGGTGGCTGGGAAGAGCTCAAGTTAGAAGACGTAAATTACTTACGTAAATCTGTGAAAATGCGTCCTGAAACGCAGACTAAGCTTTCTGTAATGCCAGAAAAGCGTAAAGACAAGCGTGCTAAAATTAATCAGATCAGAAAGGCAGTAAAAAAGCACAACCAACGTGCGCAAAAGCCAAAGAGAAAGTAATTATATAAAAGTAA
>CAYZOE010000139.1:0-9015 GCA_964479805.1 uncultured Pseudoalteromonas sp.
AGTGAAAACTTGGCTTCGTCGAGTGCTAAAAAGATGGTGTATTCTTGTAATAACGCATTCAACATGGTTGTTACATCAAGCAAATGCGGCTCAATGGGTTGGCCAAAGCTTTGCAAAATAATTTTTTGCTGCGTCATGTGATAGTTCACACGTAATTGCTGCAACATGTCAATGAGCTCTTCATTTAGCGTCATTTCATCACTGTTTAAAATCGCTTTTAAAAAGTCGCGTTCTTTTACGACTTCCCCTAGTTCTAGTTCAATATAGCGTTTGATCAGGTTGTCATTGTCTTTATGTGTCGAATTGAGTAACGCATCTATGATGTTTTGACGCGTCTCGTCTGTTTGCAGCAATAATGCTTTAACAATATCGTTCTTGCTTGAAAAGTATGAATAAATAGAACCTTTCGCAATATTTGCATGCTCTGCAATCTTGGCAATGGTGGTTGCTCTAAAACCACTTTCAATAAATAAGGTTTTAGCTGTCGATAAAATTAAATCGCGTTTTGACACTGTCATTTCCTCAAAGAACCCACTGTATTTTCACACATGATTAAAAATATAACAATTAGTCACTTGAAAATGACCAGTTGGTCATTTATATTTTGACCGTAATTTCTTTTCAGGAGTAAAGCAATGAGTCAAAGTGGTGGAGAGTTAAAAAACTTGTGGCAGATTTTAAAGCCGCATAAACCAAGCAAGATGCAATTTGCTGTGTTGTCAGTGTTGGTTGTCGTTACAACGGTGCTCGAGTTATTGATCCCATGGTTTTCGAAAAACTTAGTCGATTCTATTTCAGTCGATGGCGTTGCGATGTCGGTATTAATGACGCTTCTGGGTATTGTGCTCATTAGTGCCGTGTTTGAAGGCATTTTGACATGGTATGGCGCCAAAACAGGTGAGCGTATATGTACCAGCTTACGCTATAGTCTTATTGGTAACTTATTGTTTAGTACGGTTGAAGCAGCTTCAGATAAACACAGTGCTGAATATGCAACACGCGTTGTTAACGATACCTTAGAAGTTAAAACGGTGTTGGCCACTGACTTTATTAGTTTATTTGCAGGTGCCGTATCACTTGTGGCGGTTGTCGCTATGATGTTTTATCTAGATTGGCGTTTAACTCTGGTTTTATTGGCTTGTGTTTTAGTTGGCTTTTTAGTCATTTTGCCTTTATCTCTGATGATGAGTGGTGTTGGCAAAGCCATTCAAGCTGCTCAAGCGAAGCTATTGAGTACATTAACTGAGTGGATGCGCCATCACACTTTGATCAAATCTCATAATGCGCAGCGCCCTTTGCATCAAGAATCAAAAGCATTACTAGAAAACTGCATGGAGCATGAAGTACGGGGAGCTAAAATCATGGCGATGATCAGCCCTACCATCAACCTGGTGCTGATGATGAGTATGGTCGCGATTTTAGGCTTTTCGAGCTATTGGATGCAGCAAGGAAGCATGACTTTAGGCACAGTTACCGCATTTTTAATGTACTTGTTTGGTTTAACTTTTCCGCTTGTGGCATTGGGCGCATTCTTCAGTAATTTATTCAAAGCTGCGGGTACGGCAACTCGATTGCAAGACATTGAACAGTTAGCGCAGGAGCAGATTCAGCAAGGTGAAAGCGTCGACAATGCGAGTGAAATTCAAATACAAGCACTGAATTTTGAGCGTGATGAGAAAGTGATTTTAAATAATGTTAGCTATCAATTTGATGGGCCGGGTTTATCAATTGTAACCGGTGAAAGTGGCTCAGGAAAAAGCACCCTGATGTCGCAATTACTTGGTTTTTATGATGATACAAAGTCAGCGATATTCATTGATGGCAAACGGTTAGATGACATTGATTTATATTCTTTGAGACAAGCAATTGCGTGGGTCGATCAAGAGCCGAAATTATTAAATACTAGCATTAAAGAAAACCTGCTATTAGGTTTGTCTGAGCAACCGAGTGATGATGCAATTGAACAAGCGCTTGAGCAAGTTGGGTTGTCGCAATGGTATGAAAAGATTGGTAAAGACCTCGAACAGGCCGTGAGTGAGCGTGCGCAGATTTTCTCTGGAGGTGAAAAACAGCGATTTGCTATCGCCCGTGCGCTATTACGCAATGCCAAAGTGTTATTGATGGATGAGCCAACATCGGCCTTAGACAAACACAATAGTACAGAAATGATGACCTTGATCAGAACTATCGCGAAGGAGCGACGTGTCATTATGATCAGCCATAACAGTGCTTTTTTACAGCAAGATGATGATCATGTGCATATTGCAGAGGGCGCGATTGTAAAGACTGCAGCTTAACTTATAGGCATATAGAAACATTAAGCTTAAGTTTCTATATGCCTAAAAAGCAAATGCCTTTTATGGATTACAAGCATGCATAGTAGGGAAGTAGAAACATGCATTTTCTTTATCACACGTTCCACAGCTATCAGTGAGTGGACGTGTAGCTTCACCGCCTGCAATGTTAGGAGTTAAGTCTCTTTGAATTGATTTTTTATTTATAGAAAGCTGTTTCATATTCTTTTTATTTAATAATAATTTCATTTTTTATCCTTAAATTAAATTTGTACCCATTGAGGGTTTGAAAAATATACTGATAGAATGAAATTTATGCAAGTTGGCAGAGGTTTTAATAGTCAAAATTAAGTGATGTTTTTTAGTCGTAATTGAAGTTCACGTTATGTACTTTTTAGCTCTCATATTATTTTTTGCTTTCTTTTGTACCCCAAGTGTTGATATGTTGAACGAGTAGCCACTTTATTTTTAAAGGATTAGTCGTGCATTTACTTAAACCTTTGGCACTTTCTCTTAGTTTAGCCCTGTCTTCAATTGTCGTTTCTCCACTGGCACTTTCTCAAACATCAGCCACCAAAGAACATGCTGATTACACTCAGTTTACTCATGTATTTAAATCAAGCATTTTAAATGAAGAACGCACTGTCGTTGTGCAGTTACCAAAGAGCTATAAAGGCGAATCTGATAAAGCGTATCCGGTCATTTACCGTTTAGATGGTGCGGGTAATTTGCCTTTGATCACCTCTGTGCTTGAGCGCTTACAAAGCGACAATGCCGCGCCAGAAGCCATTATAGTGGCGATTGAAAATACCGAGCGATTGAGAGATTTATATCCGACCGTAAATGAAGAGCCGCAAGGCCCAGTTGGGTTAGGAGGTGGAGGTAAAAAGTTTTTAGACTTTTTTGAAAAGGAGCTCATGCCACTTATCGATGAAAAATATCGTACCCATGATTATAAAGTCATTGGTGGCGCGTCGGCAGCAGGGGTATTTGCACTTTATGCGATGACCGAAAAACCAACCCTGTTCCAAGCGCATTTAGCTTATAGTCCGGCGGTTTGGTGGAACTATGGGGCAGCAGTGACGCGCACAAAAGACTTTTTAAAGAAAAATAAAACCCTTGATACTTATCTTTATATGAATATCGGTGAAGAAGCCGGAGTCATGCGGGAGCGTTATGACGATTTGCAGCAGTTTATCCAGAATAATAAGCCGTTTAAATTGTCTTACGTGAGTGATGCGCTCGATGGCGTATCTCACAACCTAACATCTGCGGCAGGGGCGTTTAATGCCTACCATAATCTATTTATGGCTAAGCAAATGCCGTTGAAAAAGCTAACGTACGACATGAGTTCTATTGATGCGTATTATAAAAAGCTCTCTGAGCAATGGGGTGAGCAGATCACACCACCAGATAATGCAGTTAGACAGTTAGGCTATCAGCTTATCGGTATGCGCAATTACGATAAAGCCATTCAAGTTTTTGCTCACAATACAAAGCTGCACCCTAACTCAGTTGATGCTTGGTGGGGGTTGTCTTATGGTTATGAACAAAAAGAAGATAACAAAAAAGCGTTCGAGTTTTTAGAGAAGGCCGTAAAGCTCGCTGATAAGTCATACCCTTATTACGACATGCTAATGGATGCGCAAACTAGATTAAAAGCAGCGGCTAACCTATAGCTTTCAAGGCGGTCATTATAAAGCAAAATTGTAGTTGCTGGTTATACTCAGAGGACGAGAAAGTTGAGCAAGCAAATGATGAAGCTGTGTCTATTCTATTGTTGCTGTTTTATTGCTTGCTCGGCATCGGCTGAGCGCCCGAGTTTGTCAGTGGTGTTTGAACATAACCCACCGTTTCAAATTATTGATGCAAACAATAAAGGTCAGGGTCCAATTATTGAGTTTGCAGAGTTATTAGTTGATGTTGCAAAAGAAAACGCTGACTTTACAGCTGAATTCACTGGTAAGCCTTGGGCACGCATTATGGAGAGGGATGCTTACTACCCAAACGTTCTTATTCTTTCTATTTCTAAAACTCCACAGCGAGAGCCAAACTTTATTTGGTTAACGCAAGTTTATACCGGTCAACAATATATCTGGAAAGTGAAAGGACGACCTGACCCAGAAGATAGGCCATTACAGGTTGCCGTTGAACGCAATGCCCATAAAATGATGAGTATTAGACATCATTTCGGTGAAAATAATATTCATACATCGCTCAACTCAGCTCAAGCATTACATGCATTATTGAAAGGGCGTGTCGATCGCTTTGTTGGTACTGTATTCGCCGTTTCAGGTAAGTTGCAGTCACTTGGCCATCACATGAATGAATTACAGCGTTTGGCTAAATTTGATGACACAGGATTTGCTAGTCAGGGCTTGGCGTTTGCACTCACACTTGATTCAGATGAATACTTAGAAGCGGCACTTCGCAAAGCGCTGAAAGATCCTAAAGTTGAACAAGCAAGGGCCAAGTTGCAAAAGCAGTTTGAAGCGTCAGAGCGCCAACTTCTGGCGGGATATTGAGTGTTTAAAGTCATACAATATTGACCGGCTTACAAAAAATAGACGAAAAAATAGCCTTGTGTTAACTTGAACCTGCAATAGGTAATTGTTAACAAAAGGAATTTTATAATGAAACAAACATTACTCGCAACGGCTGTATTTGCTGTGATGATATCGGGTTGTAATACAACCACTCAAACTACCTCGGATCTTTGCAAGCCTTTAACTTATCAATGTCATAGTGGTTTAAAGAAATATTATGCCGGAAATAAAGTAGGGAAAAAGGCTGTGAAAGCGCTCACCTTAGTAAGCAAAGGGCATACTGAGCAAGCAATTGAGCATCTCGAATCAACGCACACAACTAATGCCTACGACCAAGCCGTGATAGCAAGACTATTAGCATCAGTACACTTTCAGCAAGATAATTATCGTAAGGCTCTGGAAGCGATAAGGGTTGTTATTGCCTCTCCAGAAATAAATGCAAATGAGCTGAAAAGTGCATTATTACTAGAACTCGAGTTGCTGTATAGATTACAAGAATTTAATGAAATTCCGTTAAAGGCTAAGTCTTATTTAGCGTATACCGAGCAATCTCAAGATGCGAAATTGTATACTCTTTTAAGTTTAGTTAATGAAGCAGGTGAGCTTGAATTTAATTTGCTAGATGTCTTTGGAGAAGGCCATGCTTTAAGTAAAGATAAGCAATATGAAGATTTTCTAAAAACAAGTTCAAAAGAACGCACGTTGGCATCAGTTAATGATAAGCATTCACCTAAATTAAAGCGTCGTGTTGATCCTATTTACCCTATTAGAGCAATAGAAAAAAGGATTGCATATGCAAAGGTAAATTACATTTTTGATTTAGATCAAACGGGCAGGCCAAGGAATATTAAAGTGCTTGATGCGAGCCCTGATAGCACTTTTAACAAAGCAGGGATGAAAGCACTAAAGCAATGGCGATATTACGTTTCTTTGGATAAGAATAATCAAGTGATCGACGGCAAGGGAGTTACAGTGACCTTAGAGTGGGTGCTGCAATAGAAGCTCTCTGATACATTTGAACAACAAAGTTGCATTTAAGTTGTAAGCTAACGCGCGAGCCACGTTTATTTGAGCCTAAGCGCTTTATATAACGTATAAACATGTCATTTCGTTAAGTTTCTCTTTTATGCAACATACACTTACTCCACGAAAATTATTAAACAGCAAATGGACCGCTGTTCACCCGCAGTTAAAAGAAAAACACTTTATGGTGACCTGTGTCGAGTTTGATGAAGAGGGTCGCGTGATTGAATGCATCATCGAAGCGGTAATGACCAAGCGAGAAATAGAAATTAACTGGCGCGATCTTAAAAACCCAAAAGTGTGGAAGATGGGCTGGAAATAGCAGTTAAAATCTTTGAAAACCTCTTAAAAAGTCAAAATTCTTATTTTTATCTTCTCTGATTATTTACATCATATAAATAACTATGGTGAAAATTTTTTGCAAATTGTCTTGCAAAAAGGGTCAGTCAAATTTAAACTGCGCTCGCTCATTGAGCGTTTATTATTTCATCAACTAACTGTAAAGGAGAAAAACATGTCACATAAAAATTTATCCTTTGCAGGTCTTGTCCGCTAAAAGCGATTAATTAGAAACTAACTTATTAGTTTCTGCCATGCTTTCTCATCGGTCACTTCCAAGTATAAATAGACCTGCCAATACGACCCAGTAAGGTTTAATAATCAGTATTATTCTGATCGCTTTGGCACGGCTTTAATTTTCATATTACGCCTAAAATAATTGTTTTCGCTTAATATTTTTTCGAATAAAGCAGTCAGTCTGATTAACCTTTTGGATCCACCATCTTTTTCTTAGTAAGAAAGGTATTGGTACTATGGGCAAATCAGTCCAAAAATTAACAGATTCGGTCAACCTAATTGCATCCAATGATACTTGGATTGAAGGGTTGGCTACACAACAACTAATTAAAACATCAGAGCTGGCAGGTATGCATCGAGTTGCAGGCATGCCAGATTTACATCCAGGCCGAGGCTATCCAATTGGTGCGGCATTTTTTACAAAAAATAAAATCTATCCTGCGTTAGTGGGCAATGACATAGGTTGTGGTATGGCTTTGTGGCAATCGTCGTTGAAGGTGTCAAAGGTAAACCTAGATAAAATCGTTAAAAAGCTCAAAGACATTGAGTTGCCGTTGGATGACAGCTGGAGCGGCATCATCCAAATGCGAAGAAATGAGAAAAACATACGTGTACAAGGTTTTGATCATGCGCTTGGCACCATAGGTGGAGGCAATCACTTTGCTGAATTTCAAGCGGTCGATGAAGTGTATAACGAGCGAGCCTTTTCAGCATTAGGTTTGTCTAAGCAGCAATTGCAATTGCTCGTACACTCGGGTTCTCGTGGGTTAGGCCAGTCAATTTTGGTCAAACATATCACTGAACACAACCATGATGGCTTACAAAGCTCAGAGCAAAGCTTTACGCATTATTTTGAACAGCATGATGAAGCGGTGCGTTGGGCTGAGCTTAACCGAGAGATGATAGCAAAACGCTTTTTAGACGCCATTCGCGCTAGTGGTAATGTCATTTTAGATGTAAATCACAATTTAGTGACTGCAAAAGAAGTTGATGGCATGCAAGGCTTTTTACACCGAAAAGGTGCAACACCAAGCGACTGTGGCGCGGTTGTTATTCCGGGTTCTCGTGGTGATTATAGCTATTTGGTTAAGCCCAGAGAAGATGCTGACGAAGCAATGCACATGAGTTTGTATTCGTTAGCACATGGCGCTGGTAGAAAGTGGAAGCGTGGTGAGTGCCAAGGTCGCTTAAGTCATAAATATAAACGCGATGACTTATATAAAACTGAGCTTGGCAGTCGGGTGATTTGTGCAAACAAAGAGCTGTTATATGACGAAGCACCTCAAGCGTATAAAAAGGCACAAACCATTATTGCCGACTTAGAAGAAGCGGGGTTAATCGATGTTATTGCAAGGCTTCGCCCGATATTGACCTTTAAAACCAATGGAGGGTGTAGTGCATGATGTTATTACAATTAACTTCAGGACAAGGGCCAATTGAATGCTGTAAGGCCGTAGGACTGGCACTGAAAACCATTGAGCGCGAGTGCCAAGCTCAAAACATTGATTACTCGATTATAGAAGTCGTAGGTGCTCAGCAAAAAGGCTGCTTTAAATCTATATTGATTGAGCTTGAGGCAACACAAAAGGCCAAACAGTTTGCGCATCATTGGCAAGGTGCACTGTTATGGGTGTGCCAAAGCCCATTTCGTACTAAGCATAAACGTAAAAATTGGTTTTTTAGTGGCAATCTTTATGAAGTGAATACTCAGCAGTTTGATAAGGCGATTGATTATCAAACTTGTCGAGCGTCAGGGGCAGGCGGTCAGCATGTCAATAAAACCGATTCAGCAGTGCAAGCCACGCATAGAGAAACAGGCTTAATGGTTAGGGTTGAGAGTGAGCGCAGTCAGCATGCGAACAAGCGTCTAGCAACGGCGTTAATGTTACAAAAACTAGAAATGCTGAAGCAAACTGAGGTCTCTGAGCAAGATAAGTCTAGGTGGCAGCAGCACTGGGAAGTACAGCGTGGCAACCCGAGTAGAACGTTCAAAGGTGAGCGGTTTACTCCTCAAGATTAATTAGGAAATCGATGCTAATAAAAACAAAATTAGGCGCGCTTTTTTAGCAAATTAATCAAGGAGCACGATATGAATATAGGACAAAAGTTAATTGGGGCATTTAATCAAAATGTTCAAGGTTTTGCTGAGGTGCCTCAAAAAAAGTCGGGAGTGTTTATTTCGAGACTATTTAACGGGGATGCATCAGGTTGTGCGCATTGTTTTCCCCATGGCTATGAAACGATTAACAGTCATGAAAGAAATTATCAAAGAAGCTGGAAGCGACATATAAAACATCAATGGAAAACATAAATATTTTATTTATTTGTAGTCGAAACCAATGGCGCAGCCCAACTGGTGAGCAAGTTTGGAGAAGACAGGCGGGCGTGAATGCACGCTCAGCAGGCATTAGCCCTAAAGCAAAACGCACGGTCAACATGAAAGATATTCAGTGGGCCGACATCATTTTTGTGATGGAAAATAAACATAAACAAAGCTTAATGGCCGAGTTTACTCGGCTATTAACGCATAAAACCGTTCATATCCTCGATATTCCAGATGAATATCAATATATGGA
>CAYZOE010000140.1:0-8970 GCA_964479805.1 uncultured Pseudoalteromonas sp.
GGGTGCCAAGAGTTAGCTACTGCACGGAATACACGCTCTGGGTGTGGCATCATTACTGTTGCACGACCATCTGTTGATGTAATACCAGTAATACCTTCTGGTGAACCATTCGGGTTGTTCGGGTATTGTGTAGTCGGCTTACCAAAGTTATCAACGTATTGAACTGCGACTGTACCAGACTCAAGCGCCGCCTTAATTGCTGCGTCATTTGCAAACTCAGCATGACCTTCACCGTGAGATACCGCGATAGGCATACGAGAGCCAGCCATGCCTTGGAAGAATACTGACGGGCTTTCTTGCACTTCAACAAGGCTGAAACGTGCTTCAAAACGCTCTGACTTGTTAGTTACAAAACGTGGCCAGTGCTCAGTACCTGGGATAAGCTCTTTCAGAGTTGATAGCATCTGACAGCCGTTACACACACCTAAGCTGAACGTGTCTTGACGCTCAAAGAATGTTTGGAACTGTTCGCGTGCCATGTCATTGAATAGAATTGACTTAGCCCAACCTTCACCGGCACCTAATACGTCACCGTAAGAGAAACCACCACATGCTACAAGGCCTTTGAACTCTTCTAGCGTCAAGCGACCTTCAAGAATGTCACTCATGTGTACGTCTACCGCTGCAAAGCCAGCACGGTTAAATGCCGCTGCCATTTCAACGTGTGAGTTAACACCTTGCTCACGTAAGATAGCCATCTTAGGCTTAGCACCCGTTGCAATGTAAGGTGCAGCGACGTCTTCGTTAAGGTCGAAGCTTAGCTTCACGTTAAGACCTGGATCTTTTTCGTCAAACTTAGCATCAAACTCTTGCTTAGCACACTCAGGGTTGTCACGAAGCGCCTGCATCTTATAAGTCGTTTCAGCCCAAATGGTACGTAATTCAGTACGAGTATTGGCAAGTACTGCTTCACCACCACGGTTGAAGATAACTTTATCTTCTGCGTTTAGCGTACCGATAGTATGGCTGATTGCCGCAAGACCGTTATCAGCTAACACAGCTTCAACTGCTGCAAGGTCGTCATTGCGAACCTGAATCACTGCACCCAGCTCTTCGTTATAAAGTGCTTCGATGTCTGAACCTGTTAGGCTATCAAGGTTTACTGTCACACCTGTGCGACCAGCAAATGCCATTTCAGCTACCGTTGTGAATAAACCACCGTCTGAACGGTCATGGTAAGCAAGTAGCTTCTCATCAGCTACAAGTGATTGCATCGCTTCATAGAAACCTTTTAATAGCTCTGGGCTATCTACGTCAGGCGTTTTGTCACCAAGTTGCTTGTAAACCTGTGCAAGGCTTGATGCACCCATGCGGTTTTGACCGGCACCTAAGTCAACTAGGATTAGGCTTGAATCACCTTTATCGGTACGAAGCTGAGGCGTTACTGTTTTACGAATGTCTTCTACACGGCCAAATGCAGTGATTACTAGAGAAAGTGGTGCTGTAACCGCTTTGTCTTCCCCCTCGTCTTGCCATGTTGTCTTCATTGACATTGAGTCTTTACCAACTGGGATAGTTAAACCAAGTGCTGGACATAACTCTTCACCTACCGCTTTTACTGCTTCGTAAAGACCTGCGTCTTCACCTGGGTGACCCGCTGCAGCCATCCAGTTTGCAGATAGCTTGATGTTCTCAAGACCACCAATGTTTGCGCCAGCAATGTTCGTTAACGCTTCTGCTACTGCTAAACGTGCTGATGCACCATAGTTTAGAAGTGCTGCAGGTGTTCGTTCACCCATTGACATTGCTTCACCATGGTAAGTATCAAACGCAGCTGCTGTTACAGCACAGTTTGCTACTGGTACCTGCCAAGGGCCAACCATTTGGTCACGTGCCACAAGACCTGTCACCGTACGGTCGCCAATGGTGATAAGGAATGTTTTCTCAGCAATAGTTGGTAGACGAAGTAAACGCTTAGCAGCTTCCTCTACATCGATGCTGTCAGTGTTTAGTGCTTCACCAGATACTTGCTTTGACTCAACGTCACGGTGCATTTTAGGCGCTTTACCAAGAAGTACTTCAAGCGGAAGATCTACTGGGTTGTTATCAAAGTGGCTATCCGCAACCGTTAAGTGACGCTCTTCAGTCGCTTCACCAATTACTGCGTATTGTGCGCGTTCACGATTACAGATCTCTTCAAAACGTGCGAAGTCTTCTGCCGCTACTGCCAATACGTAACGTTCTTGTGATTCGTTACACCAAATTTCGTGAGGTGCCATGCCCGGCTCATCGTTCGGGATGTTACGTAGTTGGAATTTACCACCACGGCCACCGTCATCTACAAGTTCAGGGAATGCGTTTGAAAGACCACCCGCGCCCACATCGTGGATAAACGCGATTGGGTTTTCGTCACCTAGCTGCCAACATTTGTCGATCACTTCCTGACAACGACGTTCCATTTCTGGGTTTTCACGCTGTACAGAGGCAAAGTCTAGGTCTTCGTTTGACTGACCTGATGCCATTGATGATGCAGCACCACCACCAAGACCTATGTTCATCGCTGGGCCACCAAGGGCTACTAGCTTAGCACCTACTGGGATTTCACCCTTTTGAACATGCTCAGTACGGATGTTACCTAGGCCACCAGCAAGCATAATTGGTTTGTGGTAACCACGAACTTCTTCACCATTGTGGCTGTTAACTTTTTCTTCGTAAGTACGGAAGTAACCAAGTAGGTTAGGACGGCCAAATTCGTTGTTGAACGCCGCGCCACCTAGCGGCCCGTCAATCATGATGTCTAGCGCATCAACGATACGACCAGGCTTGCCGAAGTTAGTTTCCCACGGCTGCTCAAAACCTGGAATACGAAGGTTAGATACAGTAAAACCTACTAGGCCTGCTTTTGGCTTAGAACCACGGCCAGTTGCACCTTCGTCACGAATTTCACCACCAGAACCAGTCGAAGCGCCAGAGAATGGTGCAATCGCCGTTGGGTGGTTGTGCGTTTCAACCTTCATCAAGATTTCAATGTTTTCTTGATTGTAGCTGTACTCGCCTTCTTTATTTGGGAAGAAACGACCCGCTTTAGAACCCTTCATTACTGCTGCGTTATCTTTATAGGCAGACAGTACGTTCTCTGGGTGCGTTTCGAATGTGTTTTTGATCATTTTGAACAGCGACTTTGGCTGTTCTTCACCGTCGATTGTCCAATCGGCGTTGAAAATTTTGTGACGACAGTGCTCAGAGTTCGCCTGTGCGAACATGAATAACTCGATGTCGTTCGGGTTGCGACCTAGTTTAGTGAAGTTCTCAACTAGGTAGTCAATTTCGTCATCCGCGAGTGCAAAACCTTGCTCTACGTTTGCAGTAGCAAGTGCTTCGCGGCCACCGTCAAGAATGTCTACAGATGACATTGGACGCGGCTCTTCAACGCGGAATAACTGACCTGCATCTTCAAGACTGTTGTGCACAGACTCTGTCATACGGTCGTGTACTAGCTTAGCAACGTCATTTAGTTGCTCAGCGCTTAGCTCACCCTCAACATAGTAAGCAATACCACGCTCAACACGGTGAACCTTGTCTAGACCACAGTTGTTAGCGATGTCTGTTGCTTTTGATGCCCACGGAGAAATGGTACCAATACGCGGTGTCACTAGAATAAGTGCACCTTGAGGCTCGTGTTCGGCAATAGTTGGGCCGTACTTAAGCAATTTATTTAGCTTGTCTAATTCAGAGTTACTTAGCTCTGCAGTTAAGTCTGCAAAATGCATAAACTCAGCGTAAATACCTGTTACTGGTAAGTTCGCATCAGCGCAAGTTTTAAGGATTTTTTGTACTTTGAAATCAGAAAGTGCTGGCGCACCACGTAAAATCAACATAGGTAATTTCATCCGGGGGTTAAGGATTGAACGATATTTAGGGCCGCTATTATAGTCGAATTCATGGCTAGTTTTAACTGTAAAATTATAAAACTGCCAAAAATCATGTTAGGTTCTTTGATAGAGCTAAAAAACACTTTTACTTCATAGTGTTAGATTTCTCATTTTGCATCTACTCAGAACTTTGATAGTTTAGTTTAATTAATAATCTCACGCTTGGTCTTCATGCAGTTAAAACCATTGCTTACACTCATCATTTTTATGTGGGTTTTAGTCGGATGTGATAAACCGCCTATGACACAGCTTGAGCGCGTGCAACAAAAGCGTGAATTAAAAGTAGGTACTCTGGCAGGACCTGCTAATTTTTATCAGGCACAGCAAGGCGAGCAAGGGTTTGAATATGAGTTAACACAAGCGTTTGCAGACTCTCTTAGCGTCAAACTCAATATCGTGCCGTTTTACAGCCTACCTGAACTTTTTCAACGCTTAGACAATGGTGATTTAGATTTTATTGCCGCCGGACTCAGTTACCACCCACAACGTGGCGAGCATTATCGCTTTGGCCCAAGCTACCGGGCTATCAGTCAAAAGCTAGTTTATAAACAGGGTCCAAGGCGACCTAGAAGCTTTGCTGAGCTTGAAGGCCCTATCACAGTTTTAGCAGGGTCTAATCACTTAATTAGCTTACATGAAGCGAAAAAAATATATCCTAATATAGAAATACACGTTGTTGATGATGTGGATGAAGAAGAGTTACTACAAAACATCATTGACGAAAAAATCAGCTACACGATTGCTGACTCGCACTCTCTTGCCCTTTTTCGCCGCTACCACCCAGAAGTTAGTATTGCTTTTTCGGTCACAAAACAAGACTCAATCAGTTGGATAATGCGCAAAGACTCCGATGACTCACTTTACGCACTACTGATGCCTTTCTTTGACAAAGTAAATCATAATGGAAAATTAGCAGAGCTTGAAGAAAAGTACTTTGGTCATGTGGAAACATTTAACTATGTAAACACCCTCGCCTTTGTCGAAGCTACAAAAAAGGTATTGCCAAAATACCAAGCATGGTTTGAAAAGTATTCGGAACAAAACAAATTAGACTGGCGATTATTAGCTGCGTTGAGCTATCAAGAATCCATGTGGAAACCACGTGCCAAATCCCCAACTGGAGTGCGTGGCATCATGATGCTCACGCAGCCAACAGCAAAACAAGTCGGTGTAAAAAACCGCCTTAAACCTGAGCAAAATATTAAAGGGGGTGCTATTTATCTGCGCAAACTGATCAAACGTGTCCCCAAGTCCGTACTATATCCTGATAATGTTTGGTTCGCGATGGCGTCTTATAATGTGGGTTGGGGTCATGTTAATGACGCGCGGAAAATTACAGAGCAACAAGGTGGCGATCCAAGCCGATGGGCTGATGTAAAAAAACGGCTACCACTGTTGATAAAAAAGCGCTACTATCGGAAAACACGATATGGATATGCACGCGGGGATGTGGCTGTTCAATACGTTGATAACATCCGCCGATATTATGATGCGTTAGTTTGGTTAGATGAAAATGGCGCACTCGCTTCTAAAAGTAAATAAAATGGCCTTGAAGGTCTATTTGTCACATATTTGCAATCATTCCCTGTAATTCTGCCAATCGTAGTATCAACCAGTGTAATTAGCGAATTATATTGATTGATGTAAGTACCAAATATACTGGTATGGTTTAATCTCTCACAACTAGGAGGTGTCGATGCTTAAAAGACGTCGTACTCACCAATTTAAACGTAACACAGCGCAAACTTCTCCAAATCGCAGACGTGTTATGACTAAAATTTCGCACAAGAAGGTGCTAAATCGAAGAAAGTCGTTCGCCATTATGCAAATGGACGAAATGGCAGAAAAAAAAGAATCAGCAGCTCAGTCTTCTTGAGCTGCTTGTTTTGCCAACCTTTTCGCTTCTTTAATTTCTTTTCTGCGTCGACGAAAAAACGTTGATAATTTTTCTGCACACTGCTCAGCCATCACGCCCGAAGTCACCTCTAACTGATGATTCAATTTAGGCTCTTTGACAATATTCATAATAGAACCAGCAGAACCTGTTTTTGCATCCGCTGCGCCATACACTAGGCGCTTGATTCGACTGTGAACAAGTAAACCAGCACACATAGGACAAGGCTCAAGGGTGACATATAAAGTGCAATCAATCAGACGATAATTCTCGATTTTCTTACCAGCTTCCCGCACTGCCATCATCTCAGCATGCGCAGAGGGGTCATGATTACAAATTGACTGATTCCAACCAGCGCCTACTAGCTCTCCGTCTTTAACTAATACGGCTCCAACAGGTATTTCATTCTGCTGCTCAGCTTTATCAGCATACTCAAGCGCTTTTTGCATCCAGTATTGATCTTGCTCGAATTCTGTCATTAGTGTCTATTACTGCTACTATTTAGAAAGTTTAGGCGCAAATATACCACATTTAATTGCAATATTTGTCGATTTGGCATGGCTCAAGCTCCCGCATTTAGGCTATAATTCGCCGCTTTTTTTATTTCTTGAGCTATTATACCCGAACAATCTCAAGATAAATGACTCAGAGCATGGCGTTCTGTTTTCAGTTCAAAGAAAAGGACGATGTGTAATGACTGGTCCTTTGCAAGTTCTTTGACGAAGAAATATGGCTGAAGACGCGTTCCAAAGGCGAGCTTGAGTAAGTTTGGGTATACACACACACGGGTAAAACATGAAATTTCCGGGACGCCGCAGGCATAAACATTATTTTCCGGTGGAAGATAAAGACCCACTACTAGACCAGATCAGTAGTGTAGATGGACTTAAACGCAGTTACATTTGCGGCATAGACCAAATTGTTGTCGATATCGAAGCTAAAGTTGATCAGGCATTTCTTGACGAGTTTGGTTTAAAACGAGGTATGTCACAAGTCATCGAAAGTGAGGTGACAAACGCGTTATATGACCGTCTTAAACGCGAGAATATGATCGATTATGAATTTGCAGGTGGCACCATAGGTAATACCATGCACAATTACTCGGTGTTAGCGGACGATCGCTCTGTACTGCTTGGTGTAATGAGTGAAAACATAAAAATTGGTAGCTACGCTTACAAGTTTTTATGTAATACCTCTAGCAGAGTCGATCTGGATTATTTGCAGCCAGTTAACGGCCCTATTGGTCGCTGCTTCACATTAATTGATGATACAGGCGAGCGTACTTTTGCGATTAGCCCAGGCTTAATGAATCACTTAAAGCCTGAGTCAATTCCAGAGCAACTTATTGCAAGTGCTTCAGCACTGGTGATTAGTGCCTACCTAATGCGCACTTCTGGTGATGAGACAATGACAGAGGCTACAATTCAAGCGGTTAAGTACGCTAATGAAGCCAACGTTCCCGTTGTTTTATCTCTCGGTACCAAGTTTTTAATCGAACAAGACCCTAAGTGGTGGGCTGAGTTTGTTGAAAAGCATGTTGATATTTTAGCAATGAACGAAGAAGAAGGTGAAGCAATCACAGGCTTCAGTGATCCACTATTGGCAGCTGACAAAGCGCTAGATTGGGTTGATCTTGTTATCTGTACCGCTGGTCCTAAAGGCCTCGTAATGGCAGGTTACGTTGATGATAAATTCAAACGTGAAACAGAATACCCGCTTCTACCTGGTGCCATTGCTGAATTCAACCAATTTGAATTTTCGCGATCCATGCGCAAAGATGCATGTGTTAACCCGATTAAAGTTTATGCACATACAGCGCCTTATATGGGTGGTCCTGATTCAATCAAAAATACCAATGGTGCGGGCGATTGTGCGTTAGCTGCGGTATTGCATGACTTATCAGCCAACGAATACCATAAAATGAATGTGCCAAATTCAGCAAAGCACGAGCACACTGCTATTACTTACTCATCATTAGCTCAGATCAGCAAGTACGCTAACAGAGCAAGCTATGAAGTCTTAGTACAGCACTCTCCTCGTTTATCAAGGGGATTACCAGAGCGTGAAGATTCATTAGAACAAGCGTATTGGGAACAATAATCAGATTTACACTAAAACGAGTCAAACTTATAAAGCCGACTAACCAAACTTATAAAGCCGACTAACCAAACTTATAAAGCCGACTAACTAGTCGGCTTTATTGTATTTATGGTTGCGTATTTATGATCGAATAAGTTTAATGATTAATATGTTCAGCAAGATATTCCAATGCTGCAATTCCGGCGACTGAGTTACCATAACTATCTAACCCAGGAGACCACACAGCAGCAGTAAACTGCCCTGGTAACACAGCAATAATAGTGCCCGATACACCAGATTTCCCCGGCATTCCAACGCGATACGCAAAGTCACCGGCTGCGTCATAAAGGCCACTGGTAAATAATAACGAATTGAGTTGTTTCGTTTGTTTTGCAGATAACACTTGCTCACCACTTTGTAAGCAAAGCCCCTTATTGCTTAAATAAGAGAACGTCTTTGCAAGCTCAATTACATTCACTTCTATGGCACAGTAATTAAAGTAACTCCAAAGCACTTTTTCGACATCATTATCAAAGTTACCAAAAGACTTCATTAAATAGGCCATAGCAGCATTACGATATCTATGCCGATATTCAGAGTTGGCTACGGTACGGTTGATCACAACATTATTGTTACCCGACTGAGATCTAAATTTCTCTAGTAAAGCATGAATAGGTGCACTCAAACGAGAATAAAGCGCGTCTGCAGTGACGATTGCACCAGCATTAATAAAAGGGTTTCTTGGTTTGCCTTGTTCGAACTCAAGCTGAGTTAATGAGTTAAAGGCTGTTCCTGAAGGCTCTTTGCCAACACGCTGCCACAAATCATCACCATAGCGCTGCAGTGCCATGGTTAAGGTAAGCGCTTTTGATACCGATTGCACAGTAAATTTGTTAGTGATATCCCCAGCTGAATATACTTTGCCATCAATGGTTTGCAGCGCAATAGCAAACTGACCTTTCTTTTGCTCGGCCAGCGCAGGAATATAAGTCGCAACTTCACCCTGAAGAGAAAAAGGCTCTACATGCTGGCATGTTTTTTCTAATAAAATTTGATAATCAAGCACTAAATAAAAACCATAATTTTTTTCACAATATAGCTGAAGTTAAACCGCCAAAACACCAG
>CAYZOE010000141.1:0-8720 GCA_964479805.1 uncultured Pseudoalteromonas sp.
TTTGCAACAATCAATATAATAAAAACTTATGAACAAAGGTTGAGTGGGATTACCTGAATTGATAGCATCGCAACAGCAGTAACATCTAATTAAGTTAATTTTTTTCTGCCGAATATCACTTTAGGGATTTATTCACAGTGACGTGCTCTTCTCCAAATACTTCTTTGAATAAAATCCCGTAAAATATCAAATAAGGATTTTTTGTGAAAAAAGCAAACCAAGCAACATTACTGTTAGTTGCATTGTTAGGGTTAACCGCGTGTGGCGGTGGTAGCTCTAATGAGACTCAAAACGATGTAAAACAAGAGCAAAACAACAAGCAACCACAAAAAAAAGAAATAACGATTGTTGGTAGTGTTGAGAAAGGGCCATTTGTAATAGGGTCAGCAGTTACAATTAATATCCTTAATAAAAACGGCGAAAATACCGATTCAACCATTGTAACTAAAACCACTGATGATCTGGGTAACTTTGAATTCAAAGTTCCTGCGGGCTCCATAATTGAAATCTCAGCTTCGGGTTACTATAGAAATGAAATAACGGGTGGCTTATCTGAAGGTGAATTAACTTTAAGAAGTATCTACAAAGCCTCAGAAACCGAAAGACAAAATGCGAATGTAAACTTACTTACTCATTTAACAAGCAACCGTGTTTTAGAATTAATAAAGGCAGGTGAATCTAGCTTTGAACAAGCAATTCAGAAGGCTGAACAAGAATTTACAACAAACTTTAAAAACGTAATCAACAGCTCAAACAACGCAAATTTTGCAAGCTTATCTATTTATAAAGATGAAAATGCTGAAGCGAGTGCTTATCTACTAGCTCTATCTTCAATGTTTTATCAACATGCTATTAATACAGCAAAAAACAATCAAACTTCACCTGATGCAGAATTAAGCGCAGCTTTGAATGAATTAGAAAGTGATTTTGGTACTGATGGTAAGGTAGATAATCAAGAAGTGCTTACGGCAATTCAAGAAACTCAAAAACTAATTGATCCTTCACAAGTACAACAAAATCTCTTTGATTGGGTAACTGGTAAAGATCAATATGCCGTACCAGATATCAATGAGTTTTTAGATACGGACTTAGATGGTATCACAAATAATAAAGATAACGATGACGACAACGACGGCATAGCTGACGAAGATGATTCATCGCCTCATTTAGCTGACTTTATTGTTGAAGATAAAAACATTTCGGTTTTAGAAGACGAAAGTATTACGCTTGATCTTACAACGAATGCACCTTTGGGCGATGAGGTGAAAATTATCGCAACTCAAGTAAAAGAGCCTACCAATGGTGAACTTTCAGGATACTTCCCTGAGATTACTTACACGCCATTCAATAACTTCAATGGACAAGATAAGTTTACACTCACTCTTTTCCAAGATGGAATTGAAAGTAAACCTTTTACAATTAACGTTGATGTAAAAGCAGTTAATGATGCCCCTACCATAGAAGGTCAGCCTGAAGTAAGCATTCTAGCCAATAATGAGTATTCCTTTTCACCTTCTATTTCAGATATTGAAGACAGTCAGCTAACTGTTACTGTTGAGAATTTACCAGAATGGCTTACTCTAGACTCGACAACAGGAATGCTTCAAGGTACCCCGACAAATGCTCAGGTTGCCACTTATAGTAATATTCAAATGTCTGTCAGTGACGGTGCTACGACTAGTCAACTGCCTGCTTTTTCTATTAACGTAGATTATTCAACTCTCGCTGCACCAACCAATCTCGAGCAAACAAGCTCAACTAAAGAAAAGCTCCAAGAGATACATTTAAACTGGGAGCAAGTGGAATTTGCTAAAAGCTACACTGTAGAAATCTCTCTGTTTGAAGACTTTATAACAACCTTACAGACTGAGACGATAGAAACTAACAGTATCACCTTAGAGAAAGAACCAAATCATTATTATTGGAGAGTAAGTACAGTTAATCCAAATGGTGAGACAGGTTTTAGTAGCGAAATCATGTCACTTCAAGCAGGTGTTTTTACAAAAGAATTTGGTGGTTCACTAAACGACACACCGACCAAATTAATTAGTACTAAAGATGATGGTTTCATTCTTTTAGCTTCAACAAACTCACCAGAGCTTAATGCAAATATCGATAGTGCTGGTGATGATTGGATCTTCAAAACAGACATTAATGGCAAGCTACTTTGGGAATATTTTCACCATTCAACTGGTTCTCAAAATCTAACCGACATTACTGAACTTAAAGATGGTTCGATTTTTGCCGTGGGCAGAAGCTGGGACTCTGGAGAGAGTGTCATACTTAAATTAAATAAGAAAGGTCAAAAAATTTGGAGCAAACCATCAATTCCAACTAATCCAAACCATAAACAGCTATTTTTAAATGTAACTGAAGCTCATGGCAAACTATACATCATAAACCAGTTATCAAATAGAAATGACAATAGCCTTTTAGAATTTCAGCTGCTGGCAATAAATTCAGATAACGGAGATATAGATAGCCAGACAACGCTTAACGCTCCTGAAGGATTAATTGTAAGTGGTATTGGTAGAATTTTTGAAAGTAAGAATGGCAATTTAGTTATTTCTGGAAGTATGTCCCCTCCTGATGTGAACGATTTCGATGCAGGAGGTGCATTTATTCAACTAATGAATGAGCAGCTAGAAGTTGTAGCTGACTGGAACAATGCTGGTGAGTTTTCACATATTAATAGTGATTATAGTATTGAACTCAATAGCGGTAGTTTTGCAATCATTGGTCAAGAAACATTCGGTGGTGTAAGTTTATCGATTATTGATTCAAACCTAAATCAAGAAACTAACTCGAAGCACACTGATGGTTATGACGGGTATCCTCATGGCTCATATGGTTTGTCTGAGAATGATAATGGTAATTTTAATACATTTATAGAGTCTCAAAGTAACTATTTTTTTGTTGAAATGAATGATAAGTTTGATATTTTATCTCAAAAACTAATTCATGATGATACTAGTAACTTCTACTCTTACCCTAAAGGATTAATAGAAAATGATGATGGTACTCACACGATTATTATTAAGAAAACTCAAAAGAAATCGAGAATGAGTAGCATCCTTTTGAAAAAGTTTAGAAATTAACCTTAGAGAGGATCAAACATTCGTTTGATCCTCTTTTCACAACCTAAACCCTTTCATCTGCTGCTTCAAATTATCGATAAACAACCTTGTCTTTAAAGGCGTAAAGCTTGTTTTAGGATAATACGCCCACAAACGATTCACTTCGCTTTTTACGTTAGGTAAAACAGGCGCTAACACGCCGATATCAAGTTCTCTCTCAACATAATCTGGAGAAATGAATATTAGACCCATGCCTTGTATTGCAGCTTTCAAAATTGCATCAAGATTTTCTGATACAAAGTTATAGTTTGAAAAAGCTACGAACTCGCCGTTTTCTAGCAAGATTCCGCCCTTTTGCTGGTAATAGTTATTGAGCAACATTTTATGCTGAGCTAGGTCTTCTACTGTATTAATGGGTGGGTATTTTTCTAAATAGCTTGGTGCAGCAAACACACTCATTTGATAATCAATTAAGTGCGTGCCTTTATGTGATACAGAGTCGAACTCTTCATGATATCGAGTGATCACTAAATCATGATTTAAATCAGGATCATTACCTGGAATAAGCACGTTTAATTGCACCGACATTTTTGGATATTTTTGTAAGAACCGCTCTATGTTTGGCATTAACAATGAGCTACCAACAGCTTGCGTTGCCGCGACTTTTAGCACACCTTGTGGCTCTTCATGAGCACTTTTTACTGACTCCAGCATGGCATCAAATTGCTCAAGCCAAGGTGAGGCTTTTTGCAGAAAACCTTGTCCTGATTCGGTTAGGCTTACTTGTCGAGTGGTTCTCACAAATAAACTGGTTGCTAATTGCTTCTCTAACCAATCAATTCGTTTACTCATCGCTGAAGCAGAAATACCTTGCTGTTCGGCAGCTGATGTAAAACTGTTTGTTTTGGCGACAAGCTCAAAGCTTTTAACTGCTGATAGCCAATCCATTTATTATTTCCTTTTAGGAATCAGTATTTTTATTATTACCCTATTTTTAAGAAAGTAAAAAGCCAGTATTTTATGCGTCTGTTTACTTTTTTAAGAAAAGTTATGTCTTCGATTGTATTTCTAGCGGTGCTATTGATGTCTTGCTCTCAGTTTGCAAGCCAGCTTTATATGCCTGTTTTACCAGACATAGCAGCAGATCTAGCTTTAAGTTCAAGTGCCAGCCAAGCGGTGATAGTGAGTTTCTTCATCACGCTTGGGCTAACCCAGTTGATAGCAGGGCCTTTAAGAGATAAATACGGTGATAGAAAAATTCTCATCGCTGGACAACTAATCTTAGTAGTAGGCACGTTAATATGCGGCTTTGCGGAGTCAAATTGGCAATTTCTGCTAGGCCGAGTTTTACAAGGGATAGGCTCAGCTTCGCCGGTTTTGATTAGTAGAACTTTATTAGCCCAGTATTTAACTGGCGCGAAATTAAAAAGTGCAATGGCAAGTCTTGCTATGGCGGCCTCAGTCACTGCAATACTTTCACCTATGATTGCAGGCACACTCGCGCAACTTATTAATTGGCAGGGATTGTCTTTTATAATGGTGCTTCATTTTGCATTAGTGTTGTGGCTTGGGTTTGTGGTTTTACCTAAATCTGAAAAGAACGCATCGCAATCAATACGCCCTAGCGCACTAGCGAGTCTTTATAAATCCCTGTTACAAGATAAAAATTTAATTTTATTAGCCAATTTTAAGTGGTTGCCTACTTATCTTTATTTGACCATTCAGCTGTATTTACCCTTTTATCTACAAGCGCAGTTTCAGTTTAATACCGAACAAATTGGTTACGCCATGATGCTACCTATGGCGGGCTTGTTAGTCGGTTCATCATTAGCAAAAATAATGCAAAAACGCACGACTTATATGCAAATAGTCAAATTGCTATGGCCCGCTCTGCCAATTGCAGCCTTTATTTTTGAATTCAGCCACACAAGTGCGTTGGTTATGTTATTTGCTTACACGCTTGTCATGCTAGTGTTTGGCGCATACTTTCCGAGTTATATGCACATCATTGGCTTATTACAACCAGAGAAAGCCGGCTCAGCCAATGCACTAGTAGGCGCGATTGAGTTATTATTCTTCACGGCCTTAGCTTGGCTAACTAATGTTATTTTATTTAGCAGTCAACATATATTGCCCCTTATCGTACTAACTTGCTCAATTGTGCTATGGCTTTGCTGGAAAAAACTATCATTAAACCTAACCCTATGTGAGAGATAAAGATAAATGGAATTCACTACAAAAAGATTGATTATACGTCGACTTAAAGTCTCTGATTTAGAGGCAGTATTAGCACATAGAAGCGATCCATTTACTTCACGCTTTATTGGCAAGCCAGCAACCCTTGCGGATGCACAAGCGCGGATTGCGCAAGCTCAATTACCTTGGAAAGGCAAAGAAGGCGAGAGGTTAATACTTGCGATTGAGTGTAAAGAAAGCCGCCAGTTACTTGGTGAGCTGATGTTCAAGTTTGTTTCTGTCGAGCATCAATGTGGTGAAATTGGATATAGATTAGCTGGCAAGTATCAAGGTAAAGGCTATGCGTTTGAAGCCGCTAACGCTTTAATCAAAGAAGTCTTTACTCAGTTCAAACTTAACAAACTTAACGCGATTTGCGCTGTAGATAACATAGCCTCGTGGAAGCTCATGGAAAAGCTGGGGATGAAAAGAGAAGGAAGGCTCAGAAATAATTTAATGCTTCCTTCTGGCACAACAGACTGCTTTACATATGGTGTGTTAAAACATGAAGTAATTTAGGCCTCTAACTTTTATTAATAATACTCTGTATCCACCTAGCTCTTTATGCCTATCACTTTTAAACCTTAGCCCTTTATCCTTTTAACTCTTTATACCCTTAAACAAGAGCGGATAGCGTCTGATCACTTCACCGATATAGTCATCGGCCAGTATCGATTTTTCAAATTGCTCGATATCTTTGCTGGCATGGATCACCCATTCAAGACGCTCAATGGCCCTTAAAAACCCGCGTTTCAAATGCATTTGCTGCTTATATTCATCACAATTACGCGCCAATATCTCGATTTTTTCAGGATTTGCTTTCAAGGCACTCAGTACTTCCTGAATATAAGCATTGCCTTGAGGTTTCGGAGCACGTCTCACTCTATTTCTCATCACTTAACCATTAAATTAATCACATAACCACAAAGTACGGCATTGAGGCCTGTCTTGATCATAACGCATGTCCACAAATGAGAGCGGACAGTTTAACACCCGTCCGAAATCTGTCCGACTGACCGTCCGATATATATAATTAAAATTTACAAAAAAACAAAAAACAAATAATTTCATAAACTTACTTGTTGGCATGCTGTTTGTAATACCTAACTATCTTTCAGGTATTATTTTTAAGGCGGACAGCTGTGATCAGAGACACCCAAGGACAAGACAAGCAAGTAACACCTCGTCGAAATAGCAAAAAATGGTTATTGCTTGCATCAGGCTTACTAGCCACAACAGCATTAACGGCTTATTCAGTGCCGAAATTTAGTCAACTTTTAAGTACTGATTTAGTGGTTTCACAATCGGTGATCCAAACTGCTTTTGTTGAGCGCGGTGACATGCTCGAAGACATTCGCGTTGAGGGTAAAACACTGGCTGCAATTAATCCAGCAGTTTACGCCATTGCACCAGGTACGGTCACTTTACATGTGAAAGCGGGTGATAATATTACTCAAGGGCAAGACCTATTGAGTATTAATAGCCCTGAACTAAGAAATCAGTTACTACAGGAACAAGCAACTTTGGCGCGATTAGAGACTGAATTTAATCGTCAGAAGATCACTACAGAGCAACGCTTACTTGATACCCAGCAGCGTGCTGAACTAGCACGTGTTGACTTAGAAGCCGCTTCAAGTGCCATGAATCGTGCCAATGCCAGTATCGAAAAACAAATAATCTCAAAGCTAGAGCTCGAAGAGAAAATCGTTGCATTGAAACGCGCTGAGCTAAATAAAAAGCATGCCATTGAGGCATTAAGCTTAGAGCAGAAGAGTCTTAATTTTGAACTCAAGATTGCCGAACTGGCCTTAACTCGTCAGCAACATTTAACCCAAGAACTCGAGCGTCAAGTTGCAGCTTTAACCATTCAATCACCACTTACTGGCATCGTCGGCACGGTGAACGTGCAACAAAAACAGCATGTGCAACGAGATGCTGAATTGATGTCATTGGTTGATTTATCAGAACTTGAAGTCGAAGCATTTATTCCAGAGAACTTAGCCGATGAACTGTCAATTGGCCTTGCGGCAAACATTCAAATAAATCAACAAACTTACCCAGCAACCCTAGTGGCTATATCACCTGAGGTTGAACAAGGCCGAGTTGCAGGTCGCATTCGCTTTGCCCAACAACCTAAAAAGCTTAGGCAAAACCAACGTGTCAGTGCGCAACTTATTTTGTCGCAAAAACTAGATGTCCTAAAAATCAAACGCGGCGCTTTTGTCGAAACTGGCGCTGGCAAAATTGCCTACTTAATAAACCAAGGACAAGCACAGCGACAAACTATCAGTATCGGCGCTAAAAGTATAAATGAAGTTGAGTTAACATCGGGCGTGAAAGCCGGAGATAAGCTCATCATCTCAAGTCTTGCTGCGTTTCAAAACCAACAAAACGTCATGCTTAGCAATTAATAAAAAGGAAAATATCATGTTATCAATGCAGAACATCAGCAAAATTTATCGTACTGAGCTTATCGAAACCCATGCGCTCGTAGATGTTAACTTTGAGGTAAATGAAGGAGACTTTATCGCTGTCACAGGCCCTTCAGGCTCAGGTAAAACCACCTTCTTAAACCTAACCGGTTTGCTTGAACCTTTTGATAAAGGCCAATATTTTTTAGATGGGCAAGATGTCAGTAAATTAAACGACAGCCAGCTATCTAAAATTAGAAACGAAAAAATTGGCTTTATCTTCCAAGGTTTTAACCTGATCAGCGAGTTAAACCTTTACGACAACATTGAAGTGCCTTTAATTTTCAGAGGGCTACCTAGCCATGAAAGAAAAAAGCGTATTGAAAATGCCCTTGAAATGGTCGGCCTTGCTAGTCGCGGTAAGCACTTTCCATCGCAACTAAGTGGTGGTCAGCAACAGCGTGTTGCGATCGCCCGTGCACTCGCTGGACAACCTAGATTCTTACTAGCCGATGAGCCAACAGGTAATCTCGATACGCATATGGCACGCCAAGTGATGGATTTACTGCAAGAGATTAACCAACAAGGTACGACCTTACTGATGGTAACGCACGATAATGAACTGGCCCAACGTGCACATCGTAACATTCAAATTCTCGATGGCCAGTTAACCGATATCAACAAAAGCCAACTCACTGACTTAGCTGTTTAGAACATAGGTGCGACATGAAAGATTTATTTCAACTCGCCCTACAAGGCGTTAAACAAAAAGGCAAACTCACTATTTTGATGATAGCCAATTTGGTGATCGGAATCACATTATTGCTCACCATGAGTACCACGGTAAGTTTATCTGGGCAAAGTGTGTTGACTGATAAAGCTTCACAAATGCATCATTTTAGCCTGAACTATTTGGATAATGACTTCGAATTTGTCAATCAGTTTCGCTATCCGCCACTGACCTTTCAAGATGCTCAGGCACTTAAAAGTGCCGATT
>CAYZOE010000142.1:0-8543 GCA_964479805.1 uncultured Pseudoalteromonas sp.
TCTGCCGTGTAATTTCTGTTTGTTCGTTTTGTCATTTTACACCTCAATAATTGAATTATATTCCATTATTAAAGTGTCCTGTTTGATTACAGCAGATCATTCTATGGCGCTAACTGTTTTTAGTACAGATTCAAAAACAAGAGTATACAAATGTAAAAGCAATGATTATAGAGCTGCTGCACATCACAATAAAGCATTAAAATTTAATGTGTAGATTTTTTAGTGTCTAAGAAGTAATATCCGTTGACTAATTTTCAATTAATTTACTGAATCACTCATCAACTTTTATCGAAAGTAATGCTAATTCAAGTTCAGATAGACCTTTTGAAGGAAATAATAAATTGAGTATTTATTTTAGAAAAATACTGTCCATTTTATCAATTACCTGCCTATTTTGGGTAAGCTCTAGTGTTGCTAAGACTACGTGGATCCCGATTAATAATGGTGGAGTTACATTTGTCATTCCATTTATACCGAATGGCTTGTTTGTAGCACCAACCAATGTTCAAAAAACATTGCAAAATGGCATCGTTACCTTAAAGTGGGACGATATTCAGCATGCAAGTAAGTATCTTATCCAAGGTCAAAGTAATGATGGGACTTGGGTTGATGTAAAAGTTGTTTTTAGTAATGAGGCGACTTTAGAACTAGCAAACAAAGCTTATGAAGCTATAAGAGTTCTAGCATGTAATTACAATACATGCCAAGGAATGGGTCAACCGAGTGAATCGGTTTCTACATCAGCCTTATTTGAATCGAATACTAAGCCTTATGAGCAAGTTAGTATAGATACAGTTATAAATGATGAAACTTTACCGCAGGGTGAAGGTGCTCCTTTGGTAGCGCAAATAGGAGTTGTTAACGGACAAGCCAGTGTTCAAGGCGGTGCAGCTGTTTTCAATATTCCTATAGAGTTACCCCCAGGTCGTGCAGGTATGCAACCTAATGTCTCTCTTAACTATTCTTCAAAAACAGGAAATGGTATTGCTGGTGTAGGTTGGTCACTGTCGGCTGGTTCTAGCATTACTCGATGTTCAGCCACTTTCGCGCAAGACGGGTTTACTCGAAACCCACAATATAGCAGCGATGATAAGCTCTGCTTAAATGGTCAAAGACTTATGCTTGCTGAAGGAGGCACATATGGTGCGAACGGTGCTGTATATCGTACAGAAATTGATAGCTTTGTAAAAGTTACTCAATCTGGTGGGTTAAATGGTTCAAACACCTCGTTCACCGTTAAATATAAAAACGGCCGTACAGCGGTATTTGGTGTGTCAGAGGACAGTCGCATCGTTCATGGAGGAAAATCAGCTGCTTACTCATGGTTAATTGAGTATGAGCATGATTCTACTGAAAATAACTTTATACATTATGAATATGAAAACTTTGATTTAGGGGAAGTATTACTTTCGTCAATTTATTATACAGGTGTAGATAAAGATACCTTTGGTGATAGAAGTGTGAGCTTCATATATTCAGCAAGCGATAACATTTATGAGGGTTACCAGTGGGGTGGGAAGTACAGGAAATCAAAAGTATTAACTGAAATCACAGGTACTTATAAGTATAAGCTTGTTTATGATGGTGAGTTGTTAAATTCATTGTTTAAATGTAAAAAAATGGAGTATACATGTAACGAATCTTCATCTTTAGCAACTAAAACTTTTGAATGGCAAAACAGAAATAATGGATATGAACACTCAGTAGATCATCCATTTGGGAATACTAACATAGATGAAGACGATTTAGTTCTTAGCTCTGGTAACTTTTATGACTCGTCAAATGATTATACTGGAGATGGTATACCTGATATAAAAATGTATCAAAGTATAAAGGAAACAAGCGGTCAAAATCGCAGCTTTTCATTACCTGATTTACCTGAGTTTTATACTCCAAGTGGCTTAGCTATACATAGCCATGAATTTCAAGGAGCCTTAGACTATAACCAAGATGGCAAAACTGACTTCGTTTATATGGATTCAGATAGGCAACTTAGAATTGCGACTTATGATTTAGAGGGTCAAACAGCTCACACACTATTGGATTCTGCAATTAATTTAGACTGCCAAATCACATCATCGCAAAGCCATGGTATGAATGCTTATGTCTACTCGCCAATCATACCTTCTTGCAAGAGTGCCATTTTCGACTTAAATGGTGACGGTTATGAAGACTTACTGATTTATCAGCAAGCAAATAAGACCTTCAAGTATTATCAGAGAAATACAGACAGTAACAATCAGCCGCTGGATGGTTTTTCTTATAAAAACACAATCTCGGGCTTTGATTTTACGGGCTATTCAATTGACAACTCAATAAAGCCTGCCATTGCCTTCTCAGATATAGATGGTGATGGCATCTCAGATATTTATCATCATGCATTAGGATTATGGATTAAATTAGAAGTTGTAAATGATAGGCTAGTTGCGACTCAACAAGACTTACAAATAAACCCTAAGGAGATTAACAGAGTAAGAAGAGGTAAAAGAGCTCTTTGGTTAGATATTAATGGTGATGGGTTATTGGATGTAATGACGCTAAAAGGAAAAACCGCACCATTTAGCTGGCATGTTCATATTAACAAAGGGGCTGGCAGTTTTGAAACAGGCTTGGATACAGGTTTAAAAGAATTACATACAGAACTAGGTAAACCATCTGAGGCAAATTCGCTCAGTGGTTTTATGCACGTGTTTGATTACGATAAAGATGGACGTGCAGATATTTTAGTACCCAATGATATGAAGTATTTTTACGACTGTTGGGACTTTTCAAAGAACCAAGATTGTATTATCTCTGATGAAGACGCAGGTAACGATTTCAGTCTAGCTATTTATCCATACAATATTTGGTCTTGGAAAATTTTAAAGAGTAATTCAGATAACCAAACCTTTGCAGACATTGAGCTAGCAGAAGACTTACTTGGTGCTTTGAGCACAACAGGTCTTCAAGATATCAATGGTGATGGTTGGCAAGACATAACTACTGCAATGGGTTTTAAAGCCTACGCAGGCAGGCATCAATGTGGAGACAATATACCGAACGCTAGAGGTCGAATATATTGTTATCCAAATCGGGCACCAGAACCAGGCATATATGTTTATAAGCATCATGAAAATAATGATTTCCTAATGAGAGAAGTCAGAGATGATTTTGGTACGCAGGTTAGATATACATATCAGCAGTTAGGATTAAACGCCAACACAGAAAATGGAATTTATTCGGTTGATAACGAGCCGTTGACAGACAAAACTATGAGGAAAATTGGGTCTGCACAAAAAGTAGTGAGCGGGTTCGAAGTTACAGATGGAAAGGGCGGCTTTAACACAACGCAATATGAATATACTAACGGTGTTTATTACACTGCAGGTAGACGCTTTAATGGCTTTAAAACTATAGTCGAAAAAGATATAACAAAAGAGTTAGTTACCCAAACAGACTTTCGTCAAGACTTTCCTTATCAAGGAAAAATAGAAAGGCAGGCCACTTTTAAATCGGACAGCTATACCAAAAATGGCGCACCATTGAGCGACAATGATTCAAGTGCGATAAACTTAAGTACTTACAGCTGGGCTGATAACCCAAGCCATGACCTAAGCGGTATTTATCATATTTACCCCACTGAAATTATCGTCAAAAAAATTAAAGATTTAGATGATACTTTTCTTTCTACGCACACAACGCGAAATAATGAGATTGATGAGTTCGGTAATATTACTGATTCAACCGTCATCATTGATGATGAAGGCTTAACAAGTTATGAAACCAACACAGTGCGTGCTTATGATAATAATGCAAACACATGGTTTATTAACAAGCTTACTTCAAGCGAAGTAACAAAAACGTCTGAAGGTGATACTAAAACTACTTCAACTGTTTTAAGTAATTATCATGCTAACCGCAGGCCTGAAACGGTCGTGTTAAGAGAAGGCACCATAACAGGCCCGCTGTTAAAAACAACCACGACGGCCTTTAATGACTATGGCTTACCGACGTCTATCACGGAATCAGCTGATACTTATAAAATCAATGGGGCTAAACAACGAAGCAGCCGAACTTCAACGATAAGCTACACAAAAAATGGCACGTCAGTGTCTACCGACGGTTATTTCCCGTTTACAGTCACCAATGCAAAAGGTCACAAGGTAACAACGCACACCAACCCTGCCACAGGGCAGCCAACAAAAGTCAGCAAACAAATCGGCGCGTCAGCCTACTTAGATACTGTGTATGGTTACGACGATTACAATCGCCTTTACAGTGTGCAAACCGGTGGCCAACCCATTCGCTATACTGCGGTTCAAACGCCTGACAATCGCGCGCCTGCAAATTCGGTGATGCAAATTGTTACTAAATCAGCAGGTACACCGACAACGAAAGTGTACAAAGACAAGTTAGGGAGAACATTACGGACTGCGGTTCAGGGTTTTGCGAAGAACAGTTGGATCTACAATGATGTGCATTACAACAACAAAGGGCAAATAACTTTCGAATCAGTCCCTTTCACAGATATAAATTCTCCTTCCTTGTTGGGGGTAAGTTACTCTGAATTTGATGTACTAGGTCGACCAAAGTACAAAGTAACCTCGCAAAGTTGCTCTACTTTTGATGATGGCACAATGACGGCAAAATATACCTATGAAGGGTTTACTACCAAGATAGACGTGGAAGAGACTTGCAACATCCTGACTTTGCCAACGATGTCGCGTACTTATAACAGTCAAAAACAGTTGATGTCTACGGTAGACGCCATAGGGGGCAAAACAACTTATAGCTATAATAGCCTAGGTTTACCCACAGTTGTTCAAGACGCCAATGGCGATAGTATTGTTGCAAGCTATGATAGCTTTGGTCGAAAGATCTCGGTAAACGATCCAAACCAAGGTTACACGCAATTCACATACAATGGGTTTGGGGAGTTGCAAGCAGAATCACGAAAGCAAACTGCAAACTCTTCTGCTCATACAATTGTGAGGTATGCGGTTGATGCACTGGGTCGCGTAACAAAAAGGCGAGCTACTGGCGAGACAGACTTAGCTTATAAATATGACACAGCGAGTTATGGTTATGGCCAGTTAGGTTCTGAAAGTGACAACGTTGTGACACGTACGTATGACTTTGACAGTTTCGGTCGCCCAACCACTACCACCATAGCAGGCAGTAGTAAGTCATATACAATTTCTACTTTGTACGACGCTAACTTTGGTCGTGTTAAAGGCTTGAGCTATCCAAATAATCTCACAGTAAAATATGAATACAACACTCGAGGTTATTTAACACACATAAAAAATGCTGCCAGTGGTTATGTTTATCAAAACATCACTGAAATGGACAAGTTTGGCAATATTGCTTCAAGCACACTTGGTAATGGTCTAACAGAGTCGAATTTGTATTACGCGGCGTCTGGTCAAATGGCGAATAAAACTGTCAATAAAACCGGCCAAGGTCAGCTTTTAGATATAAACTACAGTGCCTACGATGGCTTTGGTAACCTAAGAGAACTTTCAGTGACCACTGGTCCTGTAGGTGATCAACATACCTTCTCAGAGCGTTTTGATTACGATTATCTCCACCGTTTAACGTCTAATCAAATTGCGGGTATTACGACCACATCTTATACATATGATAATGTCGGAAACATTACCTCTAAATCTGATTATGCTACAACCTATGACTACGATACCCATTTGAGTGGTTATAGTGGTGGTGGCGAGAATGCGGTCAAAAAAGTCCGCAAAACAAATGGTTCGTGGGTCGGGTTCAGTTATGATGCACGCGGTAACATGATAAAAGGCGATGGTTTAACTGAGGCACTTTATAACGCCATGGATAAGCCAACGTCTATTACCAAAAATGGCATCACAAATACTTTTATATATGGCCCTGACCATATGCGTTTCAAACAAACTAAGAGTACAGGCTCAACCATATATTACGCCGACAAACTGTACGAAGAAGAGGTTAAAAACGGTGAAACCACTTGGCGCGCTTATATTGGTGATGTCGCTGTGGTCAGCAAGTCAGACAATGGCTTTGCAACCATTCGATATACCCACAGAGATAGGCTAGGCAGCGCTCGCTTATTTACCGATAGAAACGGCAATGTTGAAGCACAGCGAAACTTCGACCCATTTGGTAAACCCAGAGAGGCAAGCGGCGGGCTTAAGGCGGATAATAAACTTGGCGATCTCAATACAGCAAAAACGCGCAGAGGTTTTACTGACCACGAACACTTAGATGAGATGGAACTTATTCATATGAACGGTCGGGTGTACGATTATAACCTTGGTCGGTTTATGAGTGTTGATCCGGTAATACAAAGTCCAGGCAATTCACAGAGTATAAACCCGTATTCATATATCATGAATAACCCATTGGCAGGGACAGATCCAACTGGTTATTCTGCTGAATGTGATGACAGCGGTTCTTGTGACATTGGTAATATAGCCATGGATGATGTTGAAAATATTCAAGTCACTAAAGACGGGAATATGGTTGTAAACACAAAGGATGGCAGCTCTTACCAAGTTGAATCAATAAATGGTGCTGATGCTAAAGGTGCATTTAAAGCTGCTTATAATGCAGGTGCTTCACCAGATTTGATGTCACAAGGCAATATAGCAAAATCTTCAACCGAGACTAGCAGCAATATGTCAGGTAGTGGCGGTGGAGGTTGTGGTGGTATATTTGCTGCTGCGGCAGTTGCTTGTGGGGCTATGCCTCTTCCACCTATTGCTGGTATGGCAGATGTATCAGGCCAAGGCAAGAGAAATGAAGAAATGGCGAGTGCAGTAGACGGGTTTTTTGATAAATTAGCGTTTGAGGCTGAGTTTAAAAAAGCTCTTATTTCTTTCTCAGTTCAAGCAATTCGACAAGGTATTAGCAATGAAACTGTGGCCGAAAAAGCTGAACAAAAAGCTAGTTCTAAAGATAGATTTATAGTTATAGGTGAAACTCAAAAGAGGGTCGAAATAACCGCTAAGGTGATGCGGGACATGGGGATGTATGTTGAAACAATCGCACCAGTTTGGCCTGAGGGTTTAAAAGGCGAAGCTGCAAAATCCTTTAACCGACGATGGATTAACGACAAAATGGATCAGGGATTCATGATATGGGATATTGCGGAAGATCCTCGCCGTGCGTATAGAAGTGTGTTTTATAAGTTAGAGATTAAGGCAATTAAGGACTACCCTAATTATCCAAGATATCAAAAGATTAAGTACAACCCGAAATGGGCGGAGTAACATCAAATGTTAGAATTTATTCGTGATAACCAAGCCCTGACAAATGAGCTGACCAGATTTGCGTTTGAATACAAATCAGCTATCGGTGATGAATTATTGTATGAGAATAACCACTTTAAATTACAAATTAAATCTGTCAGTTGGGGGCATGTGATTACATTTGGTTTAGGTAGAGTAGATAGAAGACCTGAATCATGTGAAGAGGAATATTATCCTCTGGATGATTTATTTATTAATGATGGCATTGGAGCTGTTTCTGTCGAGGACGAAAAGACTGGAAACCTTATACCAACAAATATTCAGGTACAGGATTTCACTAGAAAATTGAGCCGCTATCGAAGCGATACATTTACTAATGAATCTGGAGCTTTCAACATACTAATCGAAGCATATATAAAAAGATTAGAAAAGAAGAGTTTAGAAGAAGATGTATTAGACTTAGATTTACTTTTTGGTCTAGAAAATAAAGAGTCTGATGACGTTGAAAAGTTAGAGTGGCATAAAAGGTTTTTAAGTAAATAACTTAAAAAATTAATGGGGGTTAACACTTACACCTTGCAAACCCTTAAAGCCTAAAAAAATAGTTACTTTAAATAGCCTCGTTTTTACGGGGCTTTTTTATGGAGGTTCTAGTTAAGCCTTAACGTTAATGCAGCCTGAAAGCATAAAATTTTGAGGGATACCTACTCCGAAATAGAGGGGGTCTTTCATAGCTAACTCAAACCAATCTTCACAGGTGTAAACAAGGTACTTTAGTTAACGTAATGAGTATTCATTAGCAAAAGAGGTTGTCACTGTTATTCACTACTAATGTAACGACAGTGCGGCTAGTTATGGGGCCAACAAATTACGTTACATAGCCAATCATTCTTAATGACCCTTCTAAAGCTACATAAGCTCAAGATATAAGGTTATGAAATCTAAAACTAAAAATTTATAGTGGTTTATTAAGTCCTAAAAAGAAGGGGATAATAAACCACTATCGCGCATTTATTTGTTAGTTCATGCCGAAAAAATGATTAAAACTCGCTCAGTAAGATGTTTTTCATAGTTAATAATAAACAAGACACCCATTTTTATTTGTGTGTTTTTCATTCATTGCCTATCTTTTATTTATCTGGTCAAAAGGTAGGCAGACTTCATGGCAACAGCACGTAAGAGACAAGTCAGCTTGGTTGATACCAAATACTATCACTGTATTTCACGGTGTGTTCGCCGCGCATTTTTGTGTGGTGATGATAAGGTTACCGGCAAAAGCTATGAGCATCGCAGACAATGGGTAGAAGATAAGCTACTTGAATT